>JAKLIJ010000003.1 GCA_022709665.1 Bacteroidota bacterium | reverse complement strand
AGGTTCTTTGAAATTACAGCTCCCATTTTGTTCTCCGTGTACTTGTCAAAATAAACATGCCAGACGCCATCAATGCACACCGATGTCGGGCCTTCAGCCCAGTAATCTCCTGTAATGGGCTCAGAGGGATAAGAATAAGGGCCGCCGATTTTTTTTGATGTTGTGATCCTGATATTCTTTTCAGGAGGATATTTTGTCTCGTCCTTAACCAACATGAAGTACCTCCGGCCGGAGGAGTTTATTGAGGCATCGATCACATTGAATCCCCTGTCGTAGAATAGTCTGGTTTCCGAAAGATTAACGAAATCTTTGGTAGTCACGGAGTAGATGCGGTGGTTGTACCCGGAATCGCCGGATTTGTCGGTTTCCGGGAATTTTCCCGGGATTGTTGTCGACCATATTATAAGGAACTCTTTTTTCCTTTTATTGTAGATGATCTCCGGAGCCCAGCAGTTTCTGGCAGACGGTTCATTTTCCATCACCCTCAGGTACTTCTGTTCGGTCCAGTTAATAAGGTCCACGGATGAAGCATAACCTATTCCCCTTTCTGTCCAGCCTGCCGTCCACACCATGTGGAATATTCCGTCGGGTGTCCTGATTATGCACGGGTCACGCATCAGTTCTGATTCTCCGACGGCAGGGGTAAGGAAGGGTCTGTCGTCATTCAATGCATTGAAGTTCAGTCCGTCCCTGCTGAAGGCAAGATGCAATCCGTCCTCGCCGTTGCCTCTGAAGTATGAAAAAAGGTAAACTCTGTCGGACTGGCCGGAAGCAAGAGTGGATATTGTAATAAGGATTGCTGTAAGAAATGGTTTCATGTTGTATGTGATGCTTCAAATTTAGTTTAAAACGGGCATCATTTTATTCATGATGATCAAAAAGACAAATATATCAGATTGAGGCGAAACTGAAATGAGCCCGGTCGGCCGCCATTATAACCGGTAATAAGCGGGTTTGCCGGCTGCCGTCCTGAATTATCAGAGGCTGAAATCCATGATAGTGTTGTACACCCTGGCTCTGGTTTCAGCCGGTGAGGGATTCAGTTCCTCAGAAGTGAAGGTTCCGTTTTCGGGATCTATCCTTTCGTACACCAATGAGTACAGGCTGAAGATAATCTCAAGGCCGAGCCTGTATCTGGCTTCCATTCCGGGACCGATTTTCTTTATCATGGTTTCGGTTTCCCTTCGGTATTTTTCAGCTGTACCGCGGTATTCGGCGATCAGGTTCCTGAATCCTCTGGTTACGGGGCTCCCGTGGGCTATATCGCTGAGGTCATGTCTCGAAAGGGAGTGTTTTTTAAGAAGGTCATCAGCAAAATAGTTCAGGTGATTAAGCTGGTCTTTCCGGAAATCCCTGATTATATGGACCAGATAGCTGAAAATTGCACAGGGTGTTGCGGCTTCTTTCACATCAAAACCGGGGTCCAGGTAATCGTTGCCGTTTTTCCTCAGTCCGCTCAGATGGACGAAAATTGAAGCAGGTGCTACGGATGCTCCTTTTGAGTAGTCGAGAAACGCATTAAATGTCGGGAATCCGTCATTATTGATGTCGTATATCATCGATCTGGCAAAAGATTCAAGAGTCCACAGGGGTATTCTGAATCTTTCAACTGTTTTCAGGAGAGCTTCCTTTTCGGGATTGCAATCATCTGATATCACTATCATCCCGAGCCATTTGCTTACATCGGTAAGGAATGTTTTTCTTTCCTCGGGGGTTATCCTTTCGTTTGATGCCTTGTGGTTATCTATCAGATCATCAATCTTTCTCATGAACCTGTAGCACGTCTTTGCCGCACAGTATCTGTCATTATCCCAGAAAGCTGCCGCAATAAGGATATTAGGATGATCAATTATACTTTCAAAATCTATTGATTCGAAGGTTAGCAGAAACTGTTCCCTGATGCTATCTGTTTTCACTTATAAAGGATTTTCTTTTAATATTCTTTCAGAGACAAGTTTTGCGGAGATCAGTACGTTGGGGATACCGTTACCGGGGTGTGTACTGCCTCCGGTGAAATAAAGGTTAAGGTATTTATCGTGGCGGTTATGAGGGCGAAAGTAACCCATCTGAAAGATATCGTGCCCCAGGCTGCCGAAAACTGCACCTCTGGATATATTGCATCCTGTTTCCCAGCTTTCGGGAGAATGACAGATCTCGAACCTGACATGCTTTTCGAGGTCGTCGAGTCCCTGTTTCCTGAGCCTTTCCAGAACCGCTTTTCTTGTATTGTCCTTTATTTTTTCCCAGTCCTGGGGCATTTTTCTGTCGACATGTCCTATCCCAACGGCGACAGAAATCGTGTCACAACCCGGAGGTGCGGCTGAGGGGTCATTTCTTGCCGGGGCATGGACATAAAAGCAAGGATTGTCACCGATCGTTTTTTCCCTGAAGATCTTATTCAGTCCTTCCCTGAAATTGTCAGAGAGAAAGACATTGTGCTGGTCGAGCTGCGGATATGTTTTATCAAGCCCCCAGTGGAAGCAAAGGGCAGAGCAGGAATACTTCATTCTTTCTATCCGTTCCGATCTCCTCCTGTCGGGAAGAAGTTCCCGATAGGCGTATGGAAGGTCAGCGTTGGATATGACCAGATCAGCTTCAATCGTCTTTGCATCCTCAAGCAGGATGCCTTTTGCCCGGTTACCGCTGATTAAGATGCGGCTGACCGGAGAATTGAAGTTAATACTGACTCCCAGTTTCAGGGCTTCGCCCAGCAACCGTTCAACAATATTGTACATTCCTCCGGTTGCAGGGAAGAATGAACCTTCGGTCAGTTCGGCGGCGGGGATCATCGAAAACAGGGCAGGAGAGGTGAAAGGATTCTGCCCCACATAGATATTCTGAAAGGTGTAGGCCATTCTCAGGTGTTCATTCCTGAAAAACCGGCCGGCATATTTATAATGAGGAGTAAATGCCTTTAGTTTAAACAGAAGAGGTATGTTTTTCGGATTCACCATCTGGAACAGGTTGTAGAAGTTCCTGGCAACAAGTCTGCTCATGCCCAGGTTGTAGATACGGTAGCCTGTTTCGACGTAGTCTCTTTCTTTTACGAAACTTCCCGGTTCAATTTTTTCAAGCTGCTGCCTCATTTTCTCACTATCGGTGCTGAAAGCAAGTCTGCTGCAGTCGTCGAAGAAGATTGTATAAAGATTTTCCAGGGGGACTATTTCCTTTCCTTCCCGTAGTTCAAGGCCCAGAAGGTCAAAAACCTCATGGTAAACTCCCGGCATCATAAGCATGGTTGCACCGAGATCAAACCTGTGACCGTCACGGATCAGTTGTCCGCAACGGCCTCCGGGAGCGGAGTTTTTCTCGTAAATGCTGACCTTGTAACCCTTTTGGGCCAAAAACAGGGAGGTAGCCAGGCCCCCGATTCCGGCTCCGATAATTATTGCATTTCTATCCTTCCCCATTTTCCTGCGTCAGATTCTTTCAGAAAATCCCCTAAAAGACGGAGTAAAGTTCAATATGTTCCACTTTGTCAGTGATAAAATTAGGTTTTCTTTTAATTTGATGCAAAATCATTATAAATAAATTTGCCGGACGTTGTTTCGATATTGACCCTGATGGACAGGTTCTGCCCTGATGATCTGAACAAAATACTAAAACCTTTCTTACCTAAGAAATTCCCGAATTCGTATCTTTAACCTTGCCGGCAGGTGCAAAATTGTTTTGAAACAATACTCAAACAATCATATCGATCGTGAAAACACTGAAATTCATTCTTAAGGTCCTGCTTGTTTTTCTGGCAGCTTTCATTGTATGGATCCTGATACCCCGGACATGGTCGGCCCTGAACCCTCAAAAACCACCCTTGGGATATCATTTTATGGTTCCATTAAGGGTGGCATTGCTTACCGGTCTCGAAAAGATTGTCAATACCTCTCCTGAAGTTCCGGATAATATTGAGGCGTTCACTGATCTGGAATACGGAAAAGCAGGTGGTAAGTCTCTTCAGCTTGACATTTACAGGCCAAAGGATTCTTCAGAAGCTTTGCCTCTCCTTGTTTTCATCCATGGCGGCGGGTGGCAGGGAGGGAAGCGATCCGATTATCTGGTGTATCTCATTCACTTTGCCCGGAAAGGGTATGCCACAGCCACCATCTCATACAGGTTAGTCGACGATGATCCTTATCCTGCATGTGCCGTGGACGTAAAGGATGCTGTTGGCTGGCTCTTTTCAAATGGTGAGAAATATGGTTACGACAGTAACAGGATTGCTCTTATCGGTGGTTCTGCAGGAGGGCATCTTGCGATGCTCGGGGCATATGGATGGGACAACGGGAGTAATTCAAATGATACCTCAATGACATCACTTCCGGTAAAAAAGGTTAAAGCAGTGGTAGACCTTTACGGCCCGTCGGACCTTACGACTGAGTATGCAAGAAAACACCCTCTGGTAACTGCACTTATAGCAAGATCTTGGGATGATTCTCCCATGCTGTACCGGGAAGCTTCTCCCATATCATACCTTAGCAGTGATGATCCTCCGACACTGATATTTCACGGGACCTCTGACATGCTGGTACCTGTAATCCAGTCGGATGATCTGAAAGCCAGGCTCGATTCACTGGGTGTCCCGTGCGAGTACTACAGGCTTCCGCTGTGGCCACATTCCATGGACATGGATGAAAGAGTGAATATATTCTGCCGCGACAGGATGGAAGAGTTTTTCAGGAAGTATCTCCTTTAGCTTTCAGTTGTTGTGACGTTGCATTACTTCACGCCAGTTGGTTATAATTATCCCGTTGTCGGCAAAGAATTTTTTTACGGCAGGATCCGAGAAAAGCTGTGCCTCCCAAACCCTTTGCTGCCACGAACCAGTTATGGTTTTAAGGTTGTCGGTTTCCACCGAGGGATGGAATATTATCTCGGTAAGTCCTGGATTGAGTGAACTTACAAGCCGGAAGAAGTTCTCTTTCTTGTTTTCGTAGCTGTTGCCGTCAGGTACGCTTGAGAAGAAGTCGAGTTTTGGGAGGGAATATCCGGCCATCATCTCAACGACATCAGGGGTAAGCGGGTATCCAGATTTCCTGAAGAAGTCTGCAACCTTTTCATCCGACAGGTCGATAGCGTTTGCAGGTATCCCGTATTCTTCCGCAATCTTAAGGAAAACCCTTAAATATTCGGGTGATCCATACATTGTACCCATGTGGGTATCGATATGGGAAGGTCTGTATCCCGCAGCTATGACCTTATCTATCTGGGCACGGACCTCTGTTTCTATTTCTTCAGCAGTTGCATGGTTAACTACTTCCGGTACGTCGCGCCACATTTTGCCTTCAGTGTCGATCAGTCCGGGCACCCTTGCCGCGTCTGCAACAGGCCCCCAGCGCCAGGTACGCCATTCGCTTGTTTGAGTGAGGTGTACCCCGATATCCGGTGTATCCTGCGCCTTTGCCCATTCAACCATATCCATGGCATAAGCGCATGGTACCATAACTGCAGCCGATCTTATGTCGCCTGTTTCAAAATAATGCTTCACGGCAATGTTTGCTTCCTCACACATACCTGCATCATCACAGTGAAGGATTAATACCCTGCTGTTTTTCGGAAAGCCAAGCTTCTCAGCGTTTGTTATCCTTGTTCCGGGCAGCACTGCCCCGGACCGGTTGCATGAATAATGTAAAGTCAATGAAACGATGACGAGTAAAACCGGAATTATTCCGGAAAAGATTTTTTCACTGTTGGTTTTCATTTTGTTTCTGGTTGGAACTTATTTGTTGTTTCTGATCCGGTTGAATTTCCTCCTGTTTATCTGCTTTTATTTCACCGTCATTTATTGTTTCGGTAAGTTTCTTAACAACTCTGAACTGCTGGAAAAACTCTTTTGCAATTACCCTGAGCAGTGTGTAAACCGGAACGGCGAAAAGCATTCCCACGAGTCCGGCTAATCCTCCCCCTATAATTATTACAAGAAAAATCTCGAGGGGGTGCGATTTAACGCTTTTCGAATAAATAACAGGAATCAGTATGTTGTTGTCGATGAAGTTAACTCCGACAAAAGTGCCGAGCAGTTTCAGAGAAGCCGGGAGAAGTTCATCATAGGCTCCGGCAGCCATGATGGAAATGGTTCCCAGAATAAGTCCGATTACTCCTCCGATAATGGGGCCGATATAAGGAATGATGTTCATCAGTCCGACGAAGAAACCGATAAGCAGAGCATTATGGAATCCGAAAATTCTCAGGACTATTGCTACGAGCGACATTACGCCTATGACTTCAAGAAGAACTCCGAGGTAATATCGTATAAGCAGATTTTTGGAGTCTTCTATCACTTTACTGGTAGCTGAATGATGCTTTTCTGGGATAAAAAGGAGCAGTCCGTCTTCAAAGAGGTTTTCATCTTTAAGGAAAAAGAATGAGATGAAGAGTATTGAGAAGATGCCGACGAAAATGTTTCCTGCCGTACTAATGACTTTCCCGATCGCAGTTCCAATGCTTCCGAGGTTAATGATTTCCTTTATCCTTGCAACGGCGAACTGGTTTATGGTTTCACCATCGGGAATAGCTCCCAGGTCATGAAGGATTTTATCGAGCCGGCTCAAAGGACCCTCAAGGTTCTTTACAAGGGCATTGACGTCGATCGACGATATCGTTTCTGCCTGGTTTATTATAAGCGGCACTATTATGGAAACAAATCCTACTCCGATCAGAACCAGGACAATAAGAGCCAGAAGTGCACTGACAATTCTGGGCATCTTCAGTTTGCCTATGTGGATCTTGTCAAAAAGGGTTACCAGGGGCTGACCTACGAATGAAATCATGGCGGCAATCAGCACCCAGACTATGATATATGAAAATCTCCACAGAAGGTATCCGATGATGAAAAGTACAAGAACATATCCGGTATACTTGAGGACCTGTTTCATTGCGGCCGATATTTATGAAGCTATAAATTTACAAAAAACATGTTAGCGGGCTTTGCGGAACCTTATTAAAAACAGGAGCATCAGAATGGCCGAGACAGATGCGGTGGCAGCTCCGAAATAAAACGGCACTGATGAGTTTACCCTGTCGTAAAGGATTCCTGCTATAAGGCTTGCCGGAAGCAGGGTAAGTCCGAGAAGGGCGTTATAGATACCCAGACCGGTTCCTTTTTTGTTTTCGTCGATAACGTCTGAAATGAAAGCCTTCTGTATCCCGTCGGTTGCAGCCGAGTAGAGCCCGTAAAGAGCAAAAAGAGCTACTATTGCACCTTTGTCTTCAGTAAATCCGAATCCGAAGTAAACCAGGGCATAAATAAGAAAACCTGCAACAAGGGTCTTTTCCTTTCCTTTTCTGTCGGCCAGCGATCCCACCGGGATGGAAGCAACTACAGAGACTGCATTGGTAAGAAGAAAGACAAGCGGTATGAAAGCCACCTTTAATCCGGCCTCATTTGCCTTTACAAGCAACAGGGCATCCGTTGAGTTGCCCAGGGTGAATATGAAAATTATTACAAGGAAAAACCAGTACCTGGCAGGGAAGTCTCTGAAATGGAATGTTCTGAAAAGCTTATCCTTATGTTTCCCTGCTTCCTTAATTCCGAAGGCTATCACAACAATTGCAAGCAATGCCGGTATTCCTGCAATAAGGAAAATCAGCCTGTAGTTACCCGGAAGGGCCGACAGTATTAAAAAGGCAATCAGGGGTCCGGCTATAGCGCCGCTGTTGTCCATTGCCTTTTGAAGTCCGAAGCTTCTTCCGCTGTCGCCCTTTTCGATTGAACCGGCAATCAGGCTGTCGCGCGGAGCTGTTCTTATTCCCTTTCCGAATCTCTCCAGAAATCTCAGGATCAGGACCTGAATCGGAGAGAAGACCAGGGTATAGAGGGGGATTATCAGTGCTGACAGTCCGTATCCGATAAGCATAAAGGGCTTGTTCTTTCCTATCCTGTCGCTCCAGAACCCCGAGACTGCTTTGATAAGTGAAGCAGTGCTTTCAGCTATTCCTTCTATGATGGCAAGACTTGTTTTAGAAGCTCCTATCGACAGAAGGAACATTGGCATTACCGAATAAACCATTTTGACCGATGTATCGGTGAGGAAGCTGGTAAGGCCGGTGAAGAAGATGTTCCTTGAGAATCCGAAAAACCTGCCTGCCTTTTCGTTTTCAGTCGTTTTTTTCATCCCTGGTGGTGTTTATCCTTAGCAGCTTGAAGATATCTACTACCAGTATCGGGACAAGAGACATCAGGCCAACGATCAGCCAGTGTTTACCATCAAGTTCGACAAGGCTGAAGGCATCCCTGACGGGAGGAACGAGCAGAACCAGGAAGGCAAGGCCTGCCGAAGCAAGAATTGCACCTACCAGTGGAAGGTTTCTGAACGGGCTGATCGCCAGCGAAGACCTGGTGTTGGAGTGCAGGTTCCTTACATGCACCAGTTGTGCGAACATGAGCGTGGCAAAAGCCATTGTCTGTCCGAGAGCCACTCCCTGTTCGCGGAGGCCGGCAAGGAAAGCAACGAGAGGTATTGCTCCGATCATAAGCCCCATATAAACAACCCTCCAGATCATTCCGTTTGTCATGAAGCCTTTTTTTGAATTTCGCGGTCTTCGGCTCATGATATTGGGTTCTGCAGGGTCAACGGCGAGGGCAAGAGCCGGCAGGCTGTCGGTAACAAGGTTTACCCATAGAATATGAATCGGAAGAAGCGGAGTACCAAGGTTGAAAACCGAGGTCACAAGAAGCAGGAAGATCTCTCCTATGTTCGTTGAAAGCAGGAAGGTGATTGCCTTCAGAATATTGTCGTAAATCCTTCTTCCCTCCTCCACTGCCGACACGATTGTGGCAAAATTGTCATCTGTCAGTACCATATCGGAAGCTCCCTTTGCCACATCGGTTCCAACAATTCCCATTGCTGCCCCGATATCGGCCTGCTTGAGTGCAGGTGCGTCGTTAACACCGTCGCCAGTCATTGCCACCACCTCATTGTGCGACTGCCATGCCTTTACGATACGAACCTTGTGCTCGGGAGCGACCCTGGCATAGACTGAGTATTTTGAGACATTCTTTCTGAAGTCGTCTTCGGGGAGCTTTTCCAGTTCAGCGCCGGTAATAGCAATATCGCCGTCCCTGAAGATGCCTATTTCGCGGGCGATAGCCATGGCTGTTCCCTTATGATCGCCGGTAATCATTACGGGCCTTATTCCGGCTGTCCGGCAAAGGGCAACTGCCTTTACCACCTCGGGCCGGGCAGGGTCGATCATGCCAAGCATTCCAATGAAGGTCAGGCCGTTTTCGAGTTCTCCTATTGACACATTACCCGGAGCGGATGGACAATCCTTATATGCCATAGCCAGAACCCTGAGGGCCGAATCTGCCATCTGGTCGTTGGCGCTTCTGATTTTGTCAAGATCATCACCGTTTATTGGCCTGACATTTCCTTCGATTATTATCTTGTCGCAAACAGTCAGAACTTCCTCAAGACCGCCCTTAACATTGACGCGAGTACTGTTTTCCGACATCCTGTTCACTGTGGTCATTCGCTTTCTTTCAGAGTCGAAAGGTATTTCAGCCACCCGGGGGTATTCCTTTTCAACCGTGTCCTTGTGCATGTTGTACAGGATCCCGAAGTCGAGCAGGGCGGTCTCGGTAGGATCCCCGGTATACTCAAACTTGCCATCCTCATTTGTCCTGATCTGTGCATCGGCGCACAGCACTGAGATCTGAAGCAGCCTGTTTTCCTCATCGTTGAGGACTGTTGCAGGGGAAGCCCTGTTTATAACATCATGTTTATGATTGACATAAGCTTCCACTATGGTCATTTTGTTCTGTGTCAGGGTACCTGTCTTGTCTGAGCATATTACGGTGGCGCTTCCAAGTGTCTCCACGGAAGGAAGAGTACGGATTATGGCATTCCTTTTCACCATCCGCTGGACTCCGATTGCAAGCACGACTGTTGAAACGGCAGGCAATCCTTCCGGGATAGCAGCCACGGCAAGGCTCACAGCTGTCATGAACATGCTTATCACTGAATTGCCGTACAGGATTCCAACAAGAAAGATAACACCGCAGATTATGAGCGCTGCTGTGCCCAGGATTTTGCCAAGTTGTTCAAGCCGGCGGCTCATCGGAGTCTCGGTGTCGACAGTATCCTGGAGCATGCTGGCAATTTTCCCGACTTCAGTCTGCATTCCTGTGGTAACCACTACGCCGCGTCCTCTTCCGTAGGTCACCATACCGCTTGAGAAAGCCATGTTTATCCGGTCTCCGAGGGCAGGATCCGGCTTTTCGATGGCATCTGTTACCTTGTCCACCGGCACCGATTCACCTGTGAGGGCTGATTCCTGTATTTTCAGGTTGACAGCCTCTGTAAGCCTTATATCGGCAGGGATCACAGCGCCTGTTTCGAGTATAACCACGTCGCCGGGGACGATTTCCCTGGTAAGCACTTCTTTTATGACGCCGTCTCGAAGAACTTTGGTAAGCGGTGCTGCAAGGTTTTTCAATGCTTCCAGGGAGGTTTCGGCCTTTCTTTCCTGGAATGCACCTACAAATGCATTTACTATCAGGATTCCAAGTATGACGAAGGTATCAAGAAGGCCTTCTCCTTCCAAAACTCCCACCACTCCCGAAATGATCGCCGCTATCAGAAGGATAATGATCATAAAGCTTTTAAACTGCCCGAAAAACATGGATGCAAAGCTTTTCTTCCGTTTCGATGCAAGCTGGTTGTAGCCGTGCTCGGCAAGCCGTTTCCTGACCTCGTCGGTCTTCAAGCCGGAGGTAATATCAGTATTCAGATCATCAACGGTCTCTCTTATTCCAATATTGAAATATTTTTTCATCCGGAAATATTTTAGTTGCAGTATCTTTTAGGTTTAGGGTATTTTTTTCAGCGTAAATGTAATCAGTTTTTCGCTGAGTAAATACAGCCTGAAATGATTCATCATCAAGAACAGGGAAGGATTCAGGTCTAAACCTGCGAGTTTTAGGGAACATGCTGTAATTATCTGATTTATAGCAAAAATATTTTGGATGGAAGGATTTTTTTTAGTAGGTTTAGGAGAATTTAAAAAACCTGAAGCATGTCAAGGAAATTACTCTATCTTCTGGGTATTTTGCTGACAATACTGATCGGGACGATTTTACACTGGCTTTTATCATGCGATTGTGGTCAGAAGTCAGGGGCGGTATTAGCCGGATCCCCCGAACAGGCTGTTGTTGCAATGCCTGGCGGCAGTGCAGGGCAAGCACCCGCCATAGTGCCTGACACTTCCGGGCAGTCTGCCCTTGCGAAGTTCAGGGAAAGGTTAAATGCCAGCCCTCTGGTATTATACTTTGATACCGGTAAGCATGAGACAACGCTTACTATGGCAGAACAGCAGAGAATTACTGAGATTGCCGATTACATTAAAAGGGTTCCCGGAGCGTTTGCAGTCGTAAGCGGTCATGCCGACAACATGGGCGACCGGGAGGATAATATCAGTCTGGCCATGAAAAGAGCCAGGTTTGCCGGAGCCCTTCTCACCGGAGAGGGTGTTTCTGAAGACAGGATAGAATACTTATCCAGAGGACCTGATGAGCCGGCTGCTGATAATGGCACTCCCGACGGGAGAGCTTTGAACAGAAGAACAGTAATTCTCATCAAATAATCTTAAAATCACCGAATATGTGTTTATTATGCATTCTGTTACCCGTATTGGTCGGCCTGATATGCGCTGTACTCGGCTATCTCCTCGGCCGTCTCTCTTCAAGGAACACCGAAGAACTGATAAGACTTCGTGAAGACCTGGAGGCATGCAGCAAGGAAAAGGAAAGCCTGCAGTTGCTTGGAGTCACCATGAAAAGTGATCTCGACGACTGGAAATTGAAATTCAATATGCTTCAAACGGATTTTGATGAAATTAAGGGTGAAGCCGATGACTGGATGAATAAATATGGCAATTTAAAAACAGAATTTGATGATTTCAGGCTTAATCTTGCTTCTGCTCCTGCAGCTTCAGCCTTTGATCCAGCCCTGGCAGCAAAAGCCTTTGGCAAAAAGATCCGTCCCGATGATCTGAAAATCGTTGAAGGTATAGGACCTAAAATTGAGAAGCTTTTCCATAAAGCCGGGATCACTACCTGGAAAGCGCTTAGTGAGACAGCAGTAGAAACATGCCAGAAGATACTGGATGAAGCGGGGCCAAATTACAGGGTGCACAAGCCGGAAACCTGGCCTGAGCAGTGCCGTCTGGCTTTTCTGAATCAGTGGGAGGAACTTAAGGAATGGCAGGGTACGCTCAGGGGAGGAAGACAGGAATAATTTATCCTTGTTTATTTATCCTGCACCAGTTTCAGGTCTTTGTTGAAACGATATGACTTTCCTTTTTCCGTTGCTTCGAGCATAAATACTTTGCCCTTATAAGAGAGCTTCAGAGGATTCCCCAGCCTTGATGTGATTTTTGCAGTTTCAAGCTGGCTGTTTTCCCACTCGATATCGGCTTCAAATCCTCCCCTTGCCATAGCTCCGAGGATATGGCCTGTTCCCCATTTTTCAGGTAATGCGGGAAGCAGTTCCACTTCTCCTGCATGGCTCTGAATAAGCATTTCGGTAATACCGGCTGTTCCTCCGAAGTTTCCGTCGATCTGAAAGGGAGGATGGTTGTCAAAAAGATTGTCGAGGGTCGATTTCGTTATCAGCGCATAGACATTTTCGCAGGCCTTCTCACCGTCCTTCAGGCGGGCAAAGAAGTTAATTATCCATGCCCTGCTCCATCCGGTGTGACCTCCGCCGTGAGCAAGCCTGTATTCGATGGTTTTTCTGGCTGCTTCAAGCAGTTCCGGCTGCTTCTGCTGAGTTATCTGGTTCCCCGGATGAAGGCCGTAAAGATGGGAGATATGCCTGTGCCCTGGTTCATTTTCTTCAAGTTCTTCTGACCATTCCAGGATCCTTCCGTCTGAGCCGGTTCTGATAGGAGTCAGCTTTTCAAGTGTCTTTTCAATTTTTCTTCTGAAAGCTTTGTCAGCATCAAGGATCAGGCTGGCCTGAATAGTGTTTTGAAACAGGTCGCGGATGATCATGTGGTCCATGGTGGGTCCCATCACCATGCTCGCTGTCTCCCGGCTTCCCGGGATCCTGAACCTGTTCTCGGGAGATATTGAAGGTCCGGAGACAAGATATCCCGTTCGCGGATCGGTCACGAGCCAGTCCATGCAGAATTCTGCTGACTCCTTCATGACCGGGTATGCTTTATTTCGGAGGTATCCGATATCGCCGCCGAAGAGGTAATGATCCCATAGGTTCTGGCAGCTCCAGGCTATTCCCATGGGCCACATTCCGTAGACCACTGCTCCCAGCGGTTCTGTATAATGCCATACATCAGTTGTATAGTGGGCGGTTATGCCCTTCAGACCGTAAACCTCCCTGGCGGTTCTCCTGGCGTTAGGTCTCATCGCGTCAATAAAATCGGCAAAGGGAAGCGCCAGTTCACCCAGATTGGTTATTTCGGCCGGCCAGTAATTCATCTGGATGTTGATGTTTATATGATAATCGGCGCTCCAGGGTGGATTGAGACCGTCGGCCCATATACCCTGAAGGTTTGCCGGGAGGCTTCCCGGGCGAGAACTGCTTATAAGCAGGTACCTCCCAAACTGGTAGTAAAGCTCAATCAGGTCGGTGTCGTCATAGCCGTTCTGCATGGCAGCTATCCGGGCATCGGTTGGGAAGTAGCTGCCATCGGACGATCCCAGATCGATTGAGAGCCTGTCGAAGAAGCTCCTGTAGTCGGTCACGTGGGCATCTTTTATTTCAGCAAAACTGCGTGAAGATACTTTTTCAAGCCTTTCTTCAGAGCATGAAGCCGGATCAGGCTCAGAATAATCGCTTGCTGCCGTCAGGAAGATAAGTACTGAGTTTGCTTTTTCGATCCTTATGCTGTCACCTCCCTGTGAAATAGTACCGCCTTCTTTCAGAAATTTGACCCTGGCTTCCATCTTTACCCCGTTGCCGTTTCCCACGTGTTCGCTCATTGAGATTATGTTGCCGGAGGTCTTTATAAGGGCTTTGTTGCCTGGTCGTGAAAGCCGCGCAGTGAATGTGATCGCTTCCGGGTTATCAGCTGTGATTCTCATTACCAGAGCCTTATCTGGTGCGCTTGAGAACACCTCTCTTCTGAAATTGGTCCGGTCTGAAGTATAGCTGACGCTTGCGACAGCCCGGGAGATGTCGAGTTCCCTTCTGTAACCGGAGACGGTTCCCGGATTTGCAAATTCGAGTGTCAGATCGCCAAGTGTCTGGTAACTTGAAGCGTTATCTCTTGCGAAGCTTCCCATGATGCCGTTTTGGGCAAGTTTTTCAGCTTCTGCGTATTTTCCTTCAAAAAGAAGCTTTCTGACTAAAGGGAGGTTTTTCAGCGCATCCGGATTTGCATCCCACCTTGGGGAGCCGGTCCATACCGATTCCTCATTAAGTTGAAGTCTCTCCAATGATGGTCCTCCGAAGATCATTGCTCCCAGGCTGCCGTTACCTACGGGAATGGCCTGGTTCCATGTGGCTGCCGGTTTGTTGAACCAGATTTTCAATTCCTGCCTTTCTGTCTGTCCATATGATGCAGCATTTATAAGGAAGATCAGAATGACGGTCACAAAAGCCCGCGGGGAGAATGGATTTCTCATGGATGCCTGGTTATAAGGCAAATAAGGACATGCCAAGGCATGTCCTTATTCACCGGGTTAGTAATTTTTATTTTTTCAGAAGATCCCTGATCTCTGACAGCAGTTCCTGGTCCTTTGTTGGAGCGGGAGGAGCTGCGGGTGCGGCTTCTTCTTTTTTCTTCATTGAATTGATTGCCTTGACAAGCAGGAACACTGCTAATGCTATTATCAGGAAATCGATGGCAACCTGGATGAAATTGCCGTAATTCCATGTAACAGCTGCGGTGGTGTCGGTTGCCTTTTTTATTGTCAGAGCCAGATCGGTGAAATTGACACCACCGAGAAGTACTCCGATCGGCGGCATTATTATGTCGGCAACCAGTGATGACACAATTTTCCCGAATGCGCCACCGATAATGATACCAACGGCCATGTCGACCATATTGCCTTTCATGGCAAAGGTTTTGAATTCGTCTAAGAACTTCATTTTGTCAGGTTTTAATGGTTAATTATCAGAAATTATAAGAAAATCCCACGCCTAAAATTTCCTTGAACTGAACTCTTGGCCCGGGAGCCTCAGATGCTTCGAACTCTCCGTTGCCGTTTCTGTCAACCGGGACCATGATATCGTCGTCGTAGATGAGGACTGTGTTGAAGTTCACCGAGATGAACCTGTTTACTTTCAGTCCTATAAGGTTTTCCCAGGTGATGTCGATATTCTGGGGGTTATTTGCGTAATTTGAGAAAAGGTCGATTTTTGAAGTGAAGGATACGTTTTTCAGAAATTCGTCTTTAAAGTCGTTTTTTGACCATATTGCTCTTATATATCCACCCATCTCGCTTCTTGATGTTTCTCCGGGTTCGACCCCGAAGGCACCCGCATCCGAAAGGGCCCTGTCGGTCACAAAGGTGAATTTGGCAGTCAGAGGTGCGAGAAAAGCGCTGAAATATGGGGTGGGCTTGTAATCGAGACCGGCAGCGAACAACAGGTAAGCCGGAGCAAACAGATCGGATATCTTATTGTCTGTATCGGGATATTTGTAGCCAGGTCTCATTTGTGTACGGAAGTTGGCAAGAGCTGACCAGTAGAAATTTTTGAAGGCTTCCCTGCCGTATTTTGAAAGGATGTCGATCTTGTCGTCGGTTTTCATCACATCTTCTTTTCCCTGTTTCAGGATGCCATACCCCAGGTCGAGTGAATTGTCCCATGCTGATTTGCCCTGTTTGTAGCTGGCAAATGCGCTGAAGATCCCGTTGACTGCTGCTGAGTTCTGACCTCCGGCAGCCCAGTTGGTAAGAGAGGTCTGCGACAGGTTGATTGCAAATAAACCTCCTTTCTTCCATCCCATTATTGTATCGGTGTTGATTGTTTTGAGCTTCTTTTCGGCATCGGTAATCTGCGCCATTGAAGCGGTGGCAAATATCAGAAATGCCACAGACAAAAGAATAAGTCTTCGTTTCATGGGGTAAATAAATTAGTTGAGCTCGTGCATAAAAGATAAAAATAACCGCAATGAAAGCTCAATGCGGTTATTCAAACAGGGGTCTGCCTATTTTTCAACTTCCTTGATTTCAGCTTTGGAAGCATTCCTTTTTACTGATTCGATTCCGTTGTCGCGGCCGCTTTCAGTCTTGTAGTTCTGGCTTGTGCCTATTATCTGACTGTTTGCAGCGGTAAGGGCAAATCTGAACTGGTTGCCGGGTGTAGTGGTTTTGTTGAATCTTTTTGGATCAACGGCATTTTTTTTGACTGAATCGATACCGTTAAGGCATGATGCTTTGCTTGTATAACCTTCACTGCTGAGGATTGTCTGGCCATTGTCGGCTTTCAGACGGAAACGGAATTCCTTGTTCTTTCCGCTTTGATAAACTTCAAACTTTGCCATAGGATTAAATTTAATTGAATTAATATAAAGGAAATCAGGGATATTATCTAATCATAGCATTCATCAGGCAACCATATTTCAGTTCAAATATAACACTAATTTGCTTTTTTTAGAAAACAGGTTTGTCATTTTAGTGTCAGATTCAGGGTTATGTCTTTTAAAAACGCCAGCATATGTGTAAATATTCGGCATAAATCGACTAATATATGCAGTATGTCGTTTTGTTCATATTTCATTATATGAAATGACCGGGGCGGTTTTCTGAGATCAATATCCGGCGGTGGCAGAAAATCCAGGTGATCTTTGAAAACTGAAGCTAAAGTATTAAATTGCATTCCTCAGTTTAAGAGCTAACAGAAGAAATAACATGGACAGAAAAGGATCATTTTCAGAACATATTAACAGCGGTTATGCATGCAAGGGCGACTCAATTGTAATAGGAGGAGCTATGCTTGACGGCTCTCCGCTGGGTGGAGATTCACTGGTAAGGGTTCCCCTGAAGACCATGAACAGGCACGGACTTATTGCCGGGGCAACGGGAACGGGAAAGACAAAGACTCTCCAGGTTATTTCTGAGAATCTTTCGGACAAGGGGGTCCCTGTGCTTCTTATGGATGTTAAGGGCGATCTCAGCGGTATTGCCACGCCGGGAGAGGAAAAGCCTTTTATCACTGAAAGAATGGCGAAGATCGGGATTCCTTATGAAACGAAGGGGTATCCGGTGGAGCTTATGTCCATTTCGAGGCAGGAGGGGGTAAGGCTGAGGGCAACCATTTCGGAATTCGGACCGGTTCTTCTTTCGAGGATACTCGATCTGAACGACACGCAGGGAGGTGTTCTGTCTGTTATCTTCAAATACTGCGACGACCATAAGATGCCTTTGCTCGATCTGAAGGACCTGAAAAAAGTGGTACAGTTCGCAACGGATGAGGGCAAGACGGAAATAGAGAAGGAATACGGTAAAGTGTCAGCAATGTCGACCGGTGTAATACTGAGAAAGCTTCTTGAGCTCGAGCAGCAGGATGCTGATCTCTTTTTTGGAGAACAGTCGTTCGATATCAGGGATCTGATGAGGAAGGATAAGGACGGCCGGGGATATGTCAATATAATAAGGCTTACGGATATACAGGACAAGCCCAAGTTGTTTTCCACATTCATGCTTTGTCTTCTGGCGGAAGTCTACAATGAGATGCCCGAGAGGGGGGATCTTGACAAGCCTGAACTGGTGATTTTTATCGATGAGGCTCATCTCATTTTTAAGGAAGCTTCCAAGACGCTGCTTAACCAGATAGAGACGATAGTAAAGCTTATCAGGTCGAAAGGCATCGGGGTATTCTTTGTAACTCAGAATCCGATGGATGTGCCCAATGAAGTTCTTGCCCAGCTGGGGCTTAAGATACAGCATGCCTTGAGGGCTTTTACGGCCATCGACAGGCAGGCTATCAAACTCACTGCCGAGAATTTTCCAATATCCGATTACTACAAAACTGATGAAGTTCTCACATCGCTTGGTACAGGCGAAGCTCTGGTTACAGCGCTGAACGAAAAGGGTATTCCTACGCCGCTGGCTGTTGCCATGGTAAGGGCTCCGCAGAGCAGGATGGACGTGCTCAGCCAGGAAGAGATTGATTCTATTAACAGGGCATCAGATCTTGTAAGCAGGTACAATCAGGTTATTGACAGGGAGAGCGCTTATGAGATTCTGACATCCAAAATCGACAGGGCGGGGCAGAAGGCTGAGGAAGAGGCTGCCCGCAGGCAGGAGGAAAAGGGCAGGCGGACAACAACAAGCACCCGCAGGCGTACGGGTGTGAATCCTGTAGTTAAGGTGCTTACGAGCGCCACCTTTATCAGGGGTGTGCTTGGAATAATGAAGAAGGTAATAAAGTAACAGAACAGCTTTTGTGCCCTAGTCGTGAAGGGGCCTTCTTTTCAGCACACCGCCCTTGGTATGGCTCACTGGAGTACAGTAGATAAAAGCATTCTCATCCACTTCATTCACCAGTTTCTTTACTTTGCTGATTTCCAGCTTTGTCACAATGGTGAAGATAATATCTGTATCGGCTATGCCGCCGACTTCAGCGCCTTTGCCTATCATGCTCTTTTTCCCCTTGTAAATAGTAATTCCCCTGCCGAACCTGGTCATCAGGATTCTTTTTACCCTGGAACTTTTTTCAGAGATAATTGTAACACCAATATATTCTTCGATTCCCTCAACAAGGTAATCGATTGTTCTTGAGGCGGCAAGATAGGTCAGAATTGAATAAAGGGCAGCTTCGATCCCAAGGATTAAAGCAGCGCAGGCAAATATAGCGACATTGAAAGCAAGGACCATATTGCCGACGGATATCTCTTTTTTCCTCCAGATATAAAGGGCGAGTATCTCTGTACCGTCGAGCACTCCTCCTCCTCTCATTGAGAGGCCGACACCGGCGCCAAGGAAGATACCTCCGAAAATCGCTATCAGCAGTTTGTCGTGGGTTATTACCGGGAAAGGTACTGCAGCCAGCACTACCGACAATCCTGCAATAGCGGCGAATGCCTTTATTGCAAAGGTTCTCGAGATCTGATTGTAGCCAAGGATTATGAAGGGGAGGTTTATGAAAAAAATAAGAAATGAAAGGGGGGCATTTGTGGTGAATGAAAGCAGCATTGAAATGCCGGTTACACCTCCGTCGATAAATTCGTTTGGAATAAGGAATCCTTTCAGGCCGAAGCTGGCAGAAAAAATTCCTGAAACGATCAGCAGAACACTTGAGGTATTCTCTTTAAATACAGAGGACATCGGATGTTAAGTTAAGCCTGTCGTGCCGGCAACTTCGCGGGACGTCAGTCCCTGACCGCAATGCTGTCGACAATATATTTGGAGTCGCCTCTCCACGGTACAGCGCCCTTCTTCTCGATGTAGTGCACTATCACATTCCGGCCCTGAAGAGTGTCAAAGCTCTCGTTCATATTCTTTTCAAGAACCGAGAAGTTAAACTTTTCGGATGCGATAGCGACATTGGCCGTGGTTGAGACACTGCTGAGTATCAGCTCTCCCTCATAAGTCTTGAAGAAAACTCCCTTGTTAGAGAATTTCTGGAGTAATCCGGCCCGGTAACCTTCACTGTAGGTGAAGAAATACTTGAAGTAAATGAAAACAACCAGCAGGACCAGCAGGATCCCGAGCGTCCAGTTGAATATCCTTTTAGTTTTTTTTACGGCTCCCGCCCATTTTGAGGGTTGTGTCTGTGTTGTTTCTGCAGCCATATGTTTATTTTGTTAGACGGTTAATAGGCTTAGTTCAGGTTTGGAAAAATCAACTAAAATTAACTTTTTTCTGCGAAACTTGTAAAAACCATGTGAAAGTTTTCAGACTATTGTTTCAGGGCGGCTTTGGTAAAGACATATTCGGGTATCTCCTGGTTGAAACGGATGGATGACACCCTGAATTCAGTTCCTTCGCCTTGTTTTAGCATATCTTTATAGATCATGGTATGGGGATACCAGCGGCTTTCAATCTGTCTGAAATCCGAAAGGGTTGTTCTCTTGAGCAGCTGTCCGCTTCTGGCAAAGAGTTCTTCCTTCAGCGGGACGAATCGTTCGGCATCTATCCACATTTTACGGCGGTGATAGGCTGCATCGCTTACTTTTGCCGTCAGGTCGAGTATAATGGTTTTCCTTCCTTCAATCATCTCTTCCCCGGCTGTTGTTGCAGAATAAACATCTGTAAGCTTACGGTCGTCCATCATGTCTTCGTATGAAAGGTCGGAGCCCATGACTGACTGACGCAGCATATGACCTGAAATCTGTATTGTCCGGTCGGTTGACGGTGAGTAGATCCACAACTGGGAATCGAGTTTAAGCATCTTGGTACCTTGTTCGCGTGCCGGGGAAAGATATTCGGTGAACGATTTGCTGCTGCCCACGACATAGCTTCTTGATGAAATGGTCCTGCTGGTCCTTATGCCGTGAATGATCATTTCCGACTCGTAAATCCTGTTGTCTGACGACATGTTGTTTTCTACCCGTTTCAGAATGTCGCTGGCATCTGACTGGGCTCCGGGCTTCATGTATAACAGAGCCAGCAATAACGGTACAATAGTTTTAAGTATCATTTATTTTGGCGTTATGATTCGAGTTCCTTGAACAGTCTTGCAGTTTGTCTTTTATATATACCCCTTCCCGAAAGCATTGTTCCAAGTACGGTTGAAAACAGACCCGGGATGAATCCTATAAAGAAATCGGGTGGAGTAATCCTGGCCCTTATAGTAGGAGGCATCATAAGCGACGATGTTTTCATCAATCCTGAGATATCAATGCCGTATTTCTGAAGAAGCCAGGCAAAAAACAGGCCAGACAGGGTGCCGATCACCGAACCGGCCAGTCCGATCATGACTGATTCAAATATCATTGTTCTGTAGACATGTCCTTTTTCTTCGCCCATTGCCAGTCTGATGCCGATCTCTCCATATCGCCTGAGACCTCCCAGAAGGCCTGCATTCCACAGCACAAGCGACATGGCAAAAACAAAGAACAGGGTAATGTAGTTGGCCCAATAGTCTGACATTTTAACATAAGTTCCCATGCTTCCCTGCTGGCTCAGGCTCTTCATTACCGGCTTGTATTCATCATTGTCGCCGGAATGGAGTGAGTTGAATTTCTCACTCACTTCGACCGCGGAGTCATCGTCATAGAAGCCGGTCCTGAAGAAACCTGATATTTCTCCGGTGGCATCAATCATATCGAGGGCAGTCCGGACATCACTGATGTCGGCGATAAAAGTTCCCCTGTCGAGCGCCTCGGTTCCGAAAAGGAGAGTACCGGCAACGATAAAGTCTTGTACAGCCATACTGCCGTTCATGGTTGAACCTATAAAAGTGACTTTGTCTCCCGGGTTAACCATAAGTTTGCGTGAGAAATTTTCACTTAGAAGCAATTCCCGGGAGGAATCAGGCATGTTTCCCCTGACAATCGATTTTTGAAGGTTAAGCCTTTGTGGTTCAGTGGAGCCGGGCGACAGTATATCAATTCCCATTCCCATTGCCGGTCCCTGCTCCCTGGTCTCGCCATTCTCGTCAGGCGAATCCATCAGTCCAGCGAACTGGATGCGCTGTGACCACTCCACTTCCGGAAAGAGGGTTTCAAGATCAGTCATCAGTTTGCCGGCCTCGAGAATTGCCAGGTCGTTTGGAAGCTGGCTGATATTTTCTGCATATGGTAAAGTAGTCACTTTCAGATGTCCGTAGTTGAACCTTGCGTTCATTTCGATGGTGTCGCCCATAAAGCCTTTCATATAGGCGTGAAGAATTACAGTGAGCATGGCTCCTATGGCAACGACTATAAGCGGAATGCTGCTCCGGCTTTTGTCTCTTAGCAGGCCTTTTAAAAGAAATTTTATCATTGCAGTTTCCCTCTCAGTGCATCAGTAGGATTCATTTTTGAGATTCTTCTGGATGGCCAGTAGCTTACCAGTGCGGTTGCTGTTGTCACCGAAACTATTGTCATTATCACCAGTCCGGCAGGATAGACCGGATAAAGAGTCTGGGCTATTGCCATACCGAATTCGCTGGTATCGACAGGCATTTTCAGACCTGTCTTTGCCATCCATGCCAGGAAGGGCAGGCCGTAGGCGACCGAAAGCAGCGCAGCAAGTATTGCGTGCATTGTTCCCTCGACTGTAAAGAGGCCCACTACCTGGCTTCTTGTGTAGCCAAGGGCTATGTAAGTTCCGATTTCCTTCTGTCTTCTGAAGATTGAAAGAACCTGGGTGTCGAATACCGCCAGGAGGGCAAGAAGCAGAAGGATCAGGAAAAGAACTGTCTGTCCTGCTGTTTTTGTTTTTATCAGGCTGTCGACCGAAGCAGTAAGTTCAGCGGTTGTTTTGTGAGCCCAGTTCTTCAATTCTGGCCGCTCCTTCTGGCTGTCCCTGAAAGTCAGGATGGTAGCTTCGCCCGGCATCAGCATCATGTTTTGAAGAGTTTCGAGCGGGACATAGATCTGACCTGTCTCTATCTGGGGGAGGTTTGAAGAAAAGATTTCTGTAATAACTATTTCCCGGGCGTCGAAAGTACCGTTTACATCCCTCCACCTCAGAGTCATCACATCTCCCCTGGATGCTTTCAGGCTTTTGGCCATAAGTGAACCGATCATGGCAGGGATGGCGTCGGAAGCCGTATCAAGTTTCTGTGTGGGAAGAGAGAAGAGTTTCTGATGCGGATCGATCCCCTTTATCACAACTGACTGAAGCCTGCCCTGCGGATACAGGGTACCCGGGGCTATCAGAACGGGAACCATATCTCCTGCTTTGATCTCTTGGCTGACTTCCTGTGGAATGGAAGCGTGGCTGTCGCTCAGGGAGAACGGATCAAACGGATCATACAAGGCATGCCAGTACTGGCCGCCGCCTGTTTCCATGTTTCTCATATCAGTTTTGGCCTGCTGGTCCCATCCGCTCATTATGCCCTTCATGAAGATGATAAGCACGAAGGAGAAAGAGAGTATGATCACATTCAGCCATGTTCTCAATCCTGCTCCCATGAGGTTCCTGTATGCCAGCTTAATTGCAAGTATCATGGCTGATGGCTTTAATTGGGTTTGATTTCTTCCCTGTCGATTTTTCCGTCCCGGAGAAATATTTTCCTGCGCAGGTAGCTGATCACCTTTTCATCGTGGGTGGCAAAGAGAAAGGTTGTGCTAAGCTGCCTGTTGAGCATTTCCATTGTTTCGAGAATATTGAAGGAGTTTTCAGCATCGAGGTTTGCAGTGGGTTCGTCGGCAAGTACTATGGAGGGCTTTTTTACCATGGCACGGGCAATTGCCACTCTCTGACATTCTCCGCCCGAGAGTTGAGGGGGCCTGGACTTTATCTTGTCAGTAAGTCCGACCCATTCAATGGCATCGGTAACCAGTTCCTTTCGTTGTGCAGCAGTGTAATTAAGAAGCAGGAGGGGAAATTCGATATTTTCCCAGACTGTATGAACAGCAAGAAGGTTATAGCTCTGGAAGATGAATCCGAGCTGAGTCTTTCGCAGGCGGGCTGCTTCTTTTGCTGAAAGGTCGCCTATGGATTGACCGAGGACGGTTGCCTTACCTGAAGTAGGGACATCGAGTGATCCGATAATGTTGAGAAGAGTGGTCTTCCCCGATCCGCTGGGTCCCACGAGGCCTGCGAATTCGCCCTGTATAAGCTGCAGGTCGATCCCATTGAGAGCTGTGAATTCACCCTTGCCCATTGGAAATTTCCTGAAAAGGCTTTCTGTTTTAATTACAACGGAGTTCTCCATAAGAGAGAGATTAGTGATTGAAGACAAGCATTACCTGGATACCTTTTCCCGAAAACAGACTTCCCGGTCCGGTCTGGGCGGGTAGATTGTATGTTCGGGGATTCAGGTATCCCATTACATATACCATAAAGTTATTATACTGCTTTTCCCATGAGGCGAAATTATATATTTTTCGGTTTGTCCAGTCGTAGTATATTATAGCGCTAAGTTTGTCGAACATGCCCACAGGGTAGGTCAGTGTTGCGAGTGAGAATGTTGTCAGGTTGGCGAATTCGAAAGGTTTCTGGTCGAATGAAACTGCAAGGTGCTCATAGGCGATGTACAATCCGTTGCCCAGGTCGAAAGTATAATCTAATCCTGCATTCATTATTTCCTGGTTGGTAAGGGTACCCATATCGATTCGTTTTCTGGTCCAGGAGCCTTCCACCCAGATACCGGTTACCAGGTCCCAGCGGGCGTCTATGCCTAAGCGGTCTTCGGGGATCCTGTCCTTTTCTCCGGGAAACATGGTACCTCTTGTGTCGGCATTTCTGTGATGATAAGAGATGCCTGCTTCGCCGGCAGGTACGGGAATTTGTATTCTTCCGCCGAACTCGGGGATTTTTTTATTTGACGGGACCAATTCCCAGGCCCTGGGGTCATGGTTGCCAACAAGGCCCCACAGCCAGATATTGGCATTGTTAAGAAAGTAATAGCGGCCGAGCAGGCCCCAGACACCATCGGTCAGCCTCAGCGGATCGCGGGGATCCATCTGGTCGAACCACATAAGGGGGCGCAGCATTGAAGCTGAGCCGAAATTTATTTTCTGGAGTCCCAGACGGAGTTCAAACTGATCGGATGAGTACCGGGCCCAGAGTCTGTAGGGTTTGATCCGGGCTTCGGCATCAGTTTCTCCCGAAGGCCCTGTGATCATATTCCCGAAAATATTCGCTGAAGCTTCAAAGTCGATATGTTTATCACCCTCGGTTCTTACCCCATAATAGGCGGAGGGTATATATCGGGCGCCTGCAGCAAACGAGAAATCGTTGTTGTGGTTACCGTTTATCCATACGGAGGCCTGACCGTTGATTTTTGCAGTGTCTCCTGCCGGTGAGGATAATTCTATGGAGAAAGCTTGATTTCCGGAAAGTGTAAACAGGAATATCCGGAGGATCAATGCTGATTTTATCAGGCCCCGGTCATACAATACAATATTAAGCAGCCTTTCTGTCAAAGTATTAAATCCTTCTTTTCGTGCATGCAATGGCTAGAAATACATATTGTTTCAGGTAAAAAATTTGTTGTAAAACGATAAGCCGGATATTGTAATTCGATAAAAATTCTAATGTTTTCAGACGAATAAAAGCAGGCTCAGAGCCATTACAAGCATTCCTGCGACCAGGCCGCCGATAGCGATATGGTGTTCTCCGTATTCCTCTGCGGTGGGCAGAAGTTCATCAAGGGAGATGTAGACCATGATACCGGCGACAGCTCCGAAAATTACACCGAATGTTGCATCACTGAAAAAATGACTAAGTATGAAATAGCCGATAATGGCTCCGACGGGTTCTGCCAGGCCTGAAAGGAATGACAGCCAGAAAGCTTTTCTTCTGCTTTTGGTGGCATAGTAAACAGGTACGGAGACAGCTACTCCTTCGGGGATGTTATGGATTGCAACTGCGACTGCAATGCTGATACCGAGGGTGGGGTCGGATATTGCGGCAAGAAATGTGGCAAGTCCTTCGGGGAAATTATGGATGGCAATTGCTATTGCAGAGAAAAGCCCCATTCTCATCAGTTTGGTCTGGTCGTTGTTGTTTTTCTGGTTCCCTGTTACAATGTTTCTGATCTCGTGAGGGTTTTCGTAGGATGGGATAAGTTTATCGATAAGCGCAATGAGAGCGATTCCCGAGAAGAATGATATGACTGTATACCAGTATCCTGATACGTTTCCGTAGTATGTTACCAGGGATTCTTTTGCTTTTGGAAAGATGTCGATAAGGGAAACATATATCATAACGCCGGCGGAGAATCCAAGGGCTCCGGCGAGGAATTTCGGATTGAACTTTTTTGAAAGGAATGACATCAGGCTGCCAACCCCGGTTGAAAGACCAGCGAAAACGGTCAGTCCAAGGGCAAACAGGAGATTGTCGGAGTTCATTTTGAGAGAGTTTTATAAAATTCTGCCAAATAGTTATCCAGTATGGGATTTCAAAAATAGTTTTTTCCCGAATTTTACAATGAACCAGACTACAAGAATTATTACAAATGCTGCAACAATAAGAGGTATGAACAGGGAAAGCACAGAAGTTCCGAAAGCAGCGGCATGTTCTCCTGTTGCGACCAGAGCATTTCCGGTTCCGGCTGTCAGTTTTGTGGATGCAAGCCTCGTAAGCACTGTTCCTCCCTGCACGGCAGCAGCGGCTCCTCCGCCAAAAAGGAATCCGGAAGCCCATTTCAGAAATTCACTGTCGACAGGCAGAACGGAAGTAAGCAGAATGGTTCCTCCGCCTACTGCCAGGGGTGTGGCGACGGTATCGAGAAGATTGTCGACGAAGGGTATATAATATGCAAGTATTTCGGCGGCCGTCGCTGTTCCGAAACTTATTATTGCAGGCCAGGATGCGAGCCACTGAAAACCTTCAGTGACAGGGAAGATGTTCATTTTGGCCGCTATGCTGGCTATAAGCATCGGGACGAACACCCTGAAACCGCAGCTGGCGCTCAATCCGATTCCTATTGCGATTGCTGTGATGATTTCCTTTTCCATTATAATAATATTCAAGCTAAAGATATTGCAGATTAATTAAATTAGCTCACCTGAGGAAGCGGATATTGATTTATTTTCTAACTTTATGGTCAGATCATTAAAAAAGGAATTATCTAAAATTGAAATCATACCTAAAATTTAAATCAGATGGAAGAAAATAAGAATCAGGAACCGGTTGAGCCAAAGAAGGAAGGATTGCTTGACAAGGCAAAGAAGCTTCTGGACAAGGCTGATGACTTTATCGACGACAAGGTGGATGATGTAAAACAAAGTCAGGCTTTCAAGAAAGTGAAGGAGACATACGACAAGGCTGAGGATTATGTTGAGGACAAGATTGAGGACATCAAGGAAAGCGGCGTTAAGGAGAAACTGGAAGCTTTTGCCGACAAGGTGGAAGACAAGACCGAGGATGCAGTGGCGAAGATGAAGGAATTCGGAAAGAAGACTGCAGCGAAGACGGCCGATAAACTCGAGGATATTGCCGAGAATATCAAGAAAAAGACCGCCGAAGGAGAAAAACATGAGGATGCCTGATCAGGCGTTTAAAGAAGAAGGGGGTGCTGCACCGGCGGCACCCCCTTTTTTTTCAGACCGATTGTCGGTTGTTTATGACAGAGGCGGAATAACAAGTACCTGTCCGGGGTAGATAAGGTCAGGATCCTTGAGCATCGGTTTGTTCGCTTCAAAAATGATATTGTATTTTTTTGCGTCGCCGTAAACCTCTTTTGCAATTTTGGAGAGGTAATCTCCTTTTTTGACGGTATAATACTGTTTTTCAGGGGGAGGAGGTGTAACAACCGGAGGATGTTTTACAACCAGCCAGTCATCGACCTTGGCAATGCCTTCAATATTTCCGGCGGTTACAATAACCTTGTTTTTGTTGTCAATTGTATCAACGCTTCCCATGAGGATCACCTTGTCGTCATCTACCTTTACCTGGATATCAGTCGTATCGAATCCGAACTTCCTGATGTGAGCAAGGATAAGATCAGCTTTTTCCTGTTCTTTTTTTTCCTCCGACTTGAAGATTTTTTCTCCTGCATTCTTAATGAATGAAATTAGTCCCATGATTTAAATTTTAGATTAATAATTCAGATAAAATAATCAGATTTCTTTATCAGACAATCTGCATTCGCATAAATTAACAGACCTGTTTCACCTGTCAGTCGGCAATGACTTCGAAGGTAATCTTTGCGTTGACACGAAATTCCGTGATCTTGTTTTTGTTGACCACAGCGCTCATATCCTGGATATAGACAGAGCGGATTTCCTTAACGGTTTTAGCTGCTGCTTTCACTGCATTGGCAGCCGCATCTTCCCAGCTTTTTTCCGAAGAAGACATAAGCTCAATAACTTTTAGTACAGCCATAATTTTTTATTTTTTACAACGTTTTGAAAAATAACTAAATACCGGAACTAAATAATCATATGATCCCGTTTTTGAACTGATAGTAATTTAGTGATTTTTTTTAAACAAACAATTTCTTATTTTGCAAAAAATTTAACTGATGTTTTTTTGAGAAAAATATCAGAATGGATTGTTTTTAATTTATTAAACCATTGGTAATGAAAACATTTAGGAATCTGACAATTATTTTTCTGAGTGCTGCCCTGATCTTGCAGGGGTGTGCCTCGATGAACAAGACGCAGAAGGGTGCTGTTGTCGGTACTGCTACCGGCACAGCGATGGGGGCCGTGATAGGACGTGCTTCGGGTAATACAGCCCTTGGAGCAATCATTGGTGCCGCAGTTGGAGGTGCTGCCGGCGCTGTTATAGGAAATCAGATGGACAAGCAGGCTGAGGAAATTAAGGATAAGGTGCCTGAGGCAAAAGTCGAAAGAGTGGGTGAAGGTATCGTTGTGGAACTGAGCAGCCAGATTCTTTTTGGATTCGATCAGTCTGACCTGTCGGCCGACGCGAAGTCAAATCTCGATCAGCTGGTAACGGTATTGAATGAATATCCCGATACCAATATTGAGTTACAGGGTCATACCGACAGCAAGGGTTCGGAATCATACAACCAGAATTTGTCGGAAAAGAGGGCAAGTACGGTTTCAGGTTATCTTGCCACAAAGGGGATCAATAATACCAGGCTGAGTATCAAGGGATTTGGTGAGACATTGCCAAAATATGATAATAATACTGATGAAGGAAGGGCACAGAACAGGCGTGTTGAATTCCTGATATCTGCCAACGAGAAGATGATAGAGGAAGCCAAGAAAGAAACTGCGCAGTAATCCCGGTAATTTTAAATTTGATGAAGACACGATTAATTGCAATTATACTTTTCCTGAGCATAATTCTTCCCCAGGCTTCCGCCCAGAAGAAAAGGGTTAAAGCAGATTCAGGCCCGGTTTTCGGTGTTCTGGCAGGGGGCGGGATTCAGACCTTTACAGGTAAAAACTATTGGGGAGATGACCTTGATTACAAGTACAATATGGGGATTCATGCAGGTGCAAATATTATATTGCCGCTGACCGGGGATCTCTGGATCCAGCCGGGTATCAATTTCAGTCTCAAGGGTTCCAGGCAGCATATAGTTATCGACGACATAACCAAAACAACAAACCTGGGTTATGTGGAGGTGCCTGTTTTTGTTCTTTTCAGGCCTCAGGCCGGGGATGGTCATCTTCTTCTTGGAGCAGGACCCTACGGAGCCTATGGGCTTGCCGGGAATGAGCGTACAAAAATCGGTTCGGTTACCACTGAGCTTAAAGTAAAATTCCTGGATGATGCCGCGGGTGAGCCGGCAACTTACGTATATTACAGGGGATTGGATGCCGGTGCCGGTGTTCTTGTGGGCTATGAATTGTATAACGGGTTATTTGCCCATCTTAACGGACAATTGGGCCTGTTGAAGCTAAACTCAGATTACGGTCTGCCAAACGACAAGACAGCCAGAAAGAACATGGGATTAACTATATCTGCCGGGTTCAGGTTCTGAAACACCAGGTATTTATTGTAAAAATCAGACGGCGTAAATATCAACGCCGTCTTTTTTTTTCCCAACCGGCACAACCGCAATTACAAGTATGTCTGTATTTATTCAGTTCTTTTTCTTCATTTCTGACAGCCCGAGCCTGAAAAGGAGTACTGCAGCCACTCCGAAGACCAGGAATAACAGGGCTTTTACATCAAGACCGCGGAAGAATATTATCAATGCTGCAACTGCGGAGATCAGACTGAGTCCGAACCATAAAAACGATTTTGTGTTCATTTTGAAAGGCATTAATCAGGTTTATCAGGATATTATTTTTTAAGTAGTTTCTGTCTGCTGACCACATCCCCGGCTATCATTTCAAATATGTAGAATCCGGATTTTATTTCCGAAAGGCTGATTTGCCTTTCATTATTTCCTGTCAATACAGTTTCCCCATTAAGATCCAGGAGTCTGAATGAAAAATCATTTTCGCAATCAATAAAAATCATTTCTCCCGCAGGATTGGGATAAACACGGTAATCCCGGGCAGAGGTAGGGATTATGTCGGTAGGGACGCTCACCGTTATATAGGCCTCCCTGGTTATAGTATTGACTCCGAACTCATTCCGGGTTTCAAGTGTCACCCTGTAAGTCCCGGGATTATTGTAAAACACATAAGGATTCTGTTTTGAGGATGTAGCAGGGACACCTCCCTCGAAGGTCCATTTCCAGGAAACCGGGTCGTTGACGGAAAGGTCGATATATTTGACCTCAAGCGGTGCGCTGCCGGTTTTATAGTCTGCAGTGAAATCTGAAACAGGCGCCAGTCCGAGGTCCCTTTCTCCCTCAGCGAAATACACCGGCCATTTTGCATTCATAATCATGGCAAAGGGATTGCCGCTCCCTGTGATCTTGTTACCGGCAAGGTTTATGCCTGCCACAACCTCCTCGTCATTTGTAGTGAGAGCGGAATAGGCTATCCGGTCATCATTTTTGGAAAACGACGGGTAGCCCAGGGTGGAGTTCCCGGTGATCACATCGGTTTCGCCGGTATTGAGGTCAGTGCCGAGTATAGCGTAACTTTCCGAATTTCCGTCAATGTAGTCGAATGCAATTATTGATGAGGAGTTTCTTGAGTAGGTGGGATTTCCTATACTTATGTTTTCAGGAAGTGATCCGTACAGCTTGAAGATTGAACCGTCTCCGAATTTTTTGCCGGATTTGTCCCAGACTTTTATTATCCCGATGTCCCAGTAATAAATGTCTTCGGTAACGTTTGAGCTGAGTACGTTGCAGGCATCATAAATCAGATATTCTCCGCTTATGTCGAATTCAATGGCATCGGCATATAGAACGCCGCCCGCATCGGTGTTGAAATGACTTGTAGTCGGGTTGTAAAGTCTGAATTTTGCCCACTTTCCTGATGAAAAGTCATAAACATAGATAGAGGTGTCGACCTGAGTAGAGATTGCAGCAAGCCTTTTTCCGTCCCTGGAAATGGCAACGTTGTCCCAGAATTCCTGGTTTGAAATAATTTCCTCCGGTTCGACGGGGTTAAGGTTTACATATCTTATTTTGCTGTCGGCTGAAACGAATACTGCTCCGGCTCCGTTATCGGTGACACTCGGATTGTTTTTCAATTCGGTTTCCGACAGGGAACTGAGCTGTGAGCCGTCGAAGACAGCCAGTGTTGTTGTGTAATCCTTATCTGTATTGCAGAACAGCATGTACTCGGTACCCGGGTTGACTTCCAATTCATTGTCCGGCTTAACCACTTCCTCTTCATATATTCCGACTGAGTCAAAGGCTTTTTCTGCCTCTGTTACCTCTGCTGCTCCGCCTCCGAAGAGATCTGTGGCAGACTGTATGACTGCGATTCTGAAATCGATGAAGCGGGATGTCTTTGTAAGGTAGTTAAGCAGGGCGTGAAAGAAAACTTTCTCTGCCTTGTCCTTTGACACAGCGGTGGCGTAGAGGTAGTAAGCATGGATCCCGATACCGTTGTTAATATGAACACCTGCGTTGTCTTCCGTTCCGAGGTACATTTCCGACACATGTTCAGGCTGCCAGTAATGGTCGCCTTCCCTGCCCATATTGTGAGGGTCGGCCATATTTCTGAGGGCACCCGAGGGTGAGAAGGTCGTTCTGGTAATATCTTCGCCAATGAGCCAGTCGTCGCGGTCGACCATTGACCCGAAAATATCGGCATAGGTTTCATTGATGGCTCCGGGCTGACCGTAATATTCCAGGTTGGCTGTGTTGGAGATGACACCGTGCCCCAGCTCATGAGCAGTAACATCGAGAGCTCCGGCAAGGGGCTTGAAGTATTGGCCTCCATTTCCATAGAAGGCCGCCTGTCCGTTCCAGAATGCATTTTCCATTGAACTTCCGTCATCTTCGGCAACGTTTATGAATGATATTATGTTTCCCCCCTTGCCGTTAACAGAGTTGTGACCGTGAGTCTGAAGGAAGTATTCATAAGCTCTTGTTGCATTGTAATGTGCCGATACGGCTGCCTTATTGTTCCACGTGTTGTTTGCCGAGGTGACATACCTGTAATCGAGTTCGGTGGTTGAAGTATTGTTTGCATCGAGGGTTACTATCATTCCCTCCTGGGTCGATGCATTGAACATAGGCTCGGCAATATTCATGAGGTAGTAGGTCCCGTTTTCGAGATAAGTGTTTATGGTCCTTGAGATGTTGTTAAGATCAAGCGCCGTGGCTGTTACAGGACCGTCGGAGCAGGTAGCGTTGAAAAAACTGAGGATGTCACCGGTGTGGGCATCGATGAAATATTTCCAGACCTCAATCACATTTGGCCTGTAGATTATCTCCCAGGCAAGCCTGTAATCGTTGCCTTCGGTGTTGTAAATGACCAGTCGGGTTTCGGGCGATTCATAATTCAGGAGTTTCATTTCTCCGCCACTTAGTTCCTTTACCACCGTTCTGAGCGCCAGGTCGGATCTCACTTTTGCAACCGAGGACCCCTGGCTTATGGAAGGTGTAGTATTGATTTCATTTTCAATATTGTGGAACAGTCCGGTGAAACTCTCCCTTCCGGGTGAAAAATGGAATACGCTTTCTGACCCGTAAATCTCAATCCCTTTGTAACTTTGTATGGTTTTTATATGGTTTATCCCGTTCCCGTCCTTATTTATGTTTGTTATTGCAAACTGTTCCTTCGGGTTTTTTATTCCGCTGACCGTTTTTGTATCTCCTAAAAATCGCGACAGTTTTTCCTCCGGTGAGGAAGAGGGATCCGATTTTGAAGGGTCGGATTTTCTCTCGATGAAGACTGGTTTGCCGTCCTTGCGGATCACTTTATCCACCCCATGATAATTTTCTTTGAGCAGAAACCGTTTGAGAGAAGGTGATATAAAATTTTTTTGGGAATCAGATGATTTTGAACCGGCATTGCGGTTCACGGTCACGAACTCAAAGCCGGGCTTAAGGGTTCCGGACGGATATTTGGTCAGCGATTTGAAATTTGTATTTTGTCCGTATAAAATAAAGGCCGGCAGGAGGAGAACCAATGGCAGAAGTAGTTTTTTCATCCGGATATAATTTTATTCCAAAGGTCGGATGCCTGCCTGTCGGCAGACAGGGAACCCGCATAGCTGGAAATTATATACATAAGTATTTGTTTATGTGACACATGTGGGTTTCAACGTCATTTTTCTTTTTTGGTAATGTCCATCAGGGCATTGTAAATCATTACAAGCCCCTGCATTTCTGATGAATCATGCCATTTTACTTCATTGTCGCTGTCTTCAGTTACGACTCTGATGAAATAAGTAATGTTACCGGGATCATTTATGTCAAGATCCCTGAAGCCGGTGTTTTCTATCAGGCTCTTAACATGTTCAAGACGGGCGGAAGCAACTCCGGAGATTCTCAGAAGGGAGTCATTTTCAAGCTTGTAAAGTTGACCTTTTTCTGTCAGAACATATTCCACGGGGATATTTGTGAAGCCTCCTCTTTTCCCGAAATGTATCCGGGGGGAATTGAGTGTTCCGGCAATCTGCCTGGTGTTTATACAGGAGCAGAGCAGGACGAAGGCAGTGGCCATGATCAGGTTTAGTTTCATGCCGTTTCCGGTTTTGAATAATTCAGAGATTACATGGTCTGGAATTAAAAGCTAAGGTACTAAAAATCCCGGAGTGCTAAATATTTCAGGGCTGATGAATATTTCCCTGATGGAGCCTGTACCAGAAAAGTGAAACATCAGAATAGGAGAAAAAGCTGCCATTCTCTTTTCCGGTTATGAAGTGTTTTGCTCCGGCCGCAGCGGCAATCTGTTCCTGATTTTTAAGGAAGCTGTAATTATATGCTGTTGCCAGAAATGTTAATCTTTGTTCTTCGTCAGAATTTCGAAGGTCGAACCGTTCTTCGCAAATTTTTATAAAGGCAGCAAGGTAGATGAACTGCATCGGGGGTTTTTGCATATTCTCCACAATCGTCCTCCGGAATTCCCTGGGATTATCAGGTTGATTTTGTTTTCTGAAATAGTTTTTCAGTTTCCCCCTGAGAAGATGGCTGTTGAGGTGAACCGCTTCTGCAAATGAGGGCTTCATTTGAAACCAGCCGATTGAGAAATCGGCGTAATCATCGCCGAGGTTAATATACAGGGTCTGAAGTAATGCGATTTCTATTCTGTCGCGCAGGGCGGAATATCTTACAAGTTCGGGAAAGACAATTGAAACTGCCTCGCGATATGAGATATCGAGGATCCCGGAAAGCTGTTCCATCCATTCCCTGTTTTCCTTGACGAATTCTTCCGCTTTTTCCCAGTCTGCTCCGAAAATCTTTCTGTAATCCTGTTCTGGTTCACGGCTCAGAAGAGACATACTGCCTGAGGCCAGGAAGAACAGAAACAAGGAAATAAGGAAGGGATATAAACTCCCCTTCCCGGGGTTGACAGGCATTTTACAGTTGTTTGTCAGGCTAGAAGGGCATGGAGCATTGCATGATGGCATTTTTCCCCGGGGAATAGTACATATAGCTCAGGTAAGCCTTCCCATTCTTTTTTGCAAGATAAGGATTGAAAAGGTCAGTGAGTTTTGTGTTATCGCTGAAAGTCAGGGTTCCGTATTTGTAGGAGCCGTATCTGTCGTTTGCCGAGCTAACGAAAATCTCATAGGAATTGTAGTCGTCCTGGTCGAGCTTCATGATGAGTTTTCCGCTAAGGTCAAGTATTCTGTCGGGCGCCAGAATCAATATGTCGTCGGTTTTTATGGTTCCGTTCAGTCTTCCTCCCATCCACGACATCATATCATAAGTTACTCCGGGTATGTTTGAAACTGCTTTTGGCTGCATGGATTCCTGTCCGCCCTCCTGCATCAACTGGTTTTGCATCTGCTGGCTCATTTTCATTGCAAGGTCCATACGTTCCTGGTCGGTTTTTGCATTTTTCATTGCTTCTTCCATCTTTTTTCCTTCAGAATCGCTCATAAGAATGTTCTCGATGACCAGAGCAACGAACTTGTCCCCGGAGCGCGAAACTGCGAAATCGTTAATCACAGCATAGGGGCCGTAGTTTTTTCCTGCAAAACGGATAAGATATTTCTCCCCTGTGCGTGAGATATAGGAAGGATATCTTTCTGCCCACTCATCATTCTCGTAGTTTTCACCGGCATCATTAGCTGTGCTCTCGAATCCTCTTATCTCCGGATCATCCTGTCCCAAGGGTCCCTCGGTTTGTCCGTTTCTTACTATGTAGTATTTGCCTCCGACCTTGTCCCTGATCAGGATGCTTCCGTCATCCTTAATGCTTACAGAAGTTTCCCTGTAGTCGAGCTTATACTTTCCAAGATCGATCAACAGGACAGCATCGTCGCAGGCGCATTCAGGTTCAGCGCCTGGTTTGGCGGCGGATCCGGAATCGTCGCCTGTTATATCGAGGATCTCTTTTGAAACTGCTTTTTTTACCTTGTTAAGGAGTCCCTGCGACGAAGCAGGAAAGGTTACAATCAGCAGAAATACTGTTGCAAGCAGGAGTGTTTTCTTCATGGCGCTGGATTTTTACAATAAACCATGAAAATAAGTAATTGTTCACACCTTCAGCATTGCCGGGTGGATTTTTTTTTTGGAAGACTCAGATCGAAGCCGGAAGCGAAATCAGAGCAAGGGACAGAATAAGTATTTTACTGATAAAACGTGAAACAGCCGGAGAGTGAGCTGCCATATCCAGAGTCAGGTTCAGTCTTTTTTCGTGACGAAGGATATGCCTGAGGATAAAGAGATACTTTTTGTTCTCTTTCCATAGTTTTTCATAAATAGTCTTGTCGTACATATTCATGAACCGTTCCGAGAAGTCATTTCGCCTGAAACATTCGAGGGCATGCCATCCTGCATATCGTCCCGATTGCATGGCCTGCCCAATACCGGCCCCGGTTGCAGGATTCACCAGCGAGGCAGCATCGCCGCAAAGCATGAATCTTTCGCCCGAGATCTTTCTTTTTCCTGTGAAAAGCGGAAGATATGCTCCCCTGATATTTCCCGTCATTGTGGCACCTGAAAATCTTGGTCCGATTGCCCGATCGGTTTCAATGATCTTCATCATTGTATCCCTGAGGTTTATCTTGCGGGAGATCACTAAATGTGAAGGCATTCCGATCCCGGCGTTAAATTCGTTACCGGGAAGAGGGAAGATCCAGAAATATCCCGGAAGCAATTCTTTCAGAAAGTGAAATTCAAGTGTTCCCTGAGGATTATCCTTTATTCCCCTGAAATATGCTCTTACAGCTACAGATCCTTCTGAAGGATCCCCCGCGGCAGTTACGCTCAGCTTTTTTGATATTCCGTTGCTGCCGTCACATCCGATAAGCAGCTTTGATGTTAATCTGAAGCTGCCGGCTCCTGCGACTTCAAATCCGTAATCATGGCGGATTATTTCCTTTACGGGACTTCCTTTAAAAACCGTAATATTATCAAAGCCTGAAGCAAGGTTCAGCAGGAATGAGTCGAAAACATTTCTGCGGCACACCAGTCCCTTTTCGCCGAAGCTGATGTCGAAAGCTGTCCGGTCGGGGGCTATGTAGCGGCAGAGGCTCACGGGATTTTTACCCGGGAGGTTTTTAAATGCCGCTTCGATTGAAGGATCGATTGTTGCAAGAACTTTGGGTACATAGGCCGGGAGTGCGTCGCCGCATACCTTTTCGCGGGGGAAGCTTTCCTTATCGATGAGAGCAATCCTCAGGCCTGATGATCCCAGAGCCAGGGCTGCAGTGCATCCGGCAGGACCGGCTCCACAGATAACAACATCGAAATCAGTCATTCTGCATATTCTATTGAGTACCCCAGGATAAGTCCGGTTTTGGTCCCATTTTAAGGACCAGGTTTCCGCCGCCTGCAAGTTCACTGTGTGAGAATACCGGTTCTTTCAGAACCCTCCCGTTCAGGGTGGCAGATTGTATGTATTTGTTCCGGGGACTGTTGTTTTCGGCTGTCACAGTAAAAGTCTCGCCGTTTTGAAGCCTGATGGATGTTTTATTGAAAAGAGGACTGCCTATCTGGTACTCGGGCACTCCGGGAGTAATTGGATAGAAACCCATTGCAGAAAAAACATAGAAAGCCGACAATCCGCCGCCGTCCTCATCCCCGGGTACTCCCATAAGGTCGTCCCTGAACCAGGTGTTCATAAGCATTCTTACTCGTTTCTGGGTAAGCCACGGTTTGCCTGCAAGATTGTAAAGGTAGGCGATATGCATCGACGGTTCATTTCCCATTACGAACTGGCCTATGTTCCCTGTTGCATCGGGTAATATGGAGTAGTACTCCCATTTGGATTTGCCGAGACCTTCGGTAAACAAACGGTCAAGTTTCCTGTTGAAGGCCTCCTTTCCTCCCATCATTGAGATCAGGTCGCCGAAGGCATGGTATGGCTGCCAGATGTAAGTCCAGCCATTGTTTTCATCATAGTAATCGCGGGCTCCCATTCCCCCGTCGTATCGGTAATCGAATGGCCCGATCCAATTTCCCAGACTGTCTTTAGGATGGTAGAATCCTGTTTCGCTGTTGAAAAGATTCCTGTAATTAAAGCTTCGGCTGATAAAGAAGTTATAATCATCTTCCTTCCCCAGCTCCCTTGCCATCTGCGCCATACACCAGTCGTCGTAGCATGAGGCGAGAGTTACTGCAACAGACTGGCGCTTTTCGAACGAATGCACTTTCGGACATGTTTCCGGCTCATCCTTTCTGAGGGCGGGGAAATAACCCTTCCTGTCGTAGAAACTATCGAGCCAGGTTGCGCTGTCGCGTACCCAGGGAAGTTTTGTCTCATGAAGGATTGTATTTTTAAGGTGTTCATAAGCTTCTTCGAGGTCGAAGCCGCGGATGTCCTTGTTCCAGGCATCCAGGAAGACTGCTGCGGAATGGTTTCCGTTCATGGCGTGATTATCTCCGGTAACAGTGGGAAAGGTAGGCATCCAACCCGACTGCCTTGCCATACGTATGTAGGACGTAATTTTCGCATCCTGATCCCGGGGATTCAGGATGATCTGAAGCGGATGAAGAGCCAGGTAGGTATCCCATACCCAGTCGTCGGTGAAGAACGTTGTGTCGTTCGCCGGTTCCGTTTTATTGCTCCAGACACTGAAATACTGTTCGTCTTCAGTAATATCAGTCATCCTTTCGAAGCACCGGTACAGGGAAGTATAGAACACTCTCTTCTGCTGTTCTGTTCCTCCGTCTATCCGGATTGATGAAAGCACCAGGTTCCATTTTTCCCTGGCGGCTGATGACACTTCCGAGATGTTCCATCCGGGTATGTCATCCGAAAGGTTTTTTCTTGCCTGTTCGGTGCTGATGTAAGATAAACCGTAGCGGATATTGATTTCGCTGCCCGAATTGCTGTCGAAGACTGCCTTTATTATTCGTTTGCCCGGATCGGAGTCAAAACCTGACGGGGTCGGCCGGAATTCAAGATACAGGTATGTCCTGACACCATTAAAGGTGTCAAATCCTGAGATACTGATGCCGCTGCCTGCAAGTTCTCCTGGTCCTGTAGTGCGGATCTCCGCTGCCGGCACCGTATCTTCCGGGAAGCTCAGGGAAAAGAAGCCCGACTTTGCTGCCGGAGCGAATTTTACATCACAATATGGTTCTTCTACCGTAACTGAATAAAAATAAGGAGTGACAGTTTCGTTGTCATAAGTAAACTCGGGACTGTGCCGGATATCTTCCTGAATATTACCGGCGGGTGCAAGGCTGAAAATCTTTCCCGAACGATGTGATATGACATTCAGGGGGAATCCCCTCATGGTATTTGATGTAAAGTTTTCTCTGTTCGGGTAGAACCTGAGCATACTGTTGGGAAGGTGAACGGTAGGGTAGGTTGGCACAAGCAGATGGCTGATATTTCCCATATAGGGATTCACATAATCAACAGGTTCGGGCTTTTTATCACTGCACGAAAAGATCAGAGCCGAAAACAGGGCAGGGACTGTTGCCTGAATGAAGAGTTTTATCAATTTCTTTCGGGCCTGGATGAGATTTGTCATTGGGCTTTGGGTTATTTGAAACAGGTGACTATGAATTCCTTTGATTCATTTGAGAGCTCACTGCCTTCGAAGTCGCCTGAAATTTTGAAGCTGCTGAATTCTGACCTCAGGAGCAGGTGTTCCAGTTCGAACCTGAAAAAATATCTGAGCGGTGTTTCCCATTCACTTGAACGGCCCGATGTCCCGTCGTTCCATTCCATTCTGAAAGTGAGGTTGATTACCTGGTTTATCAGGTCGGGCTTTGTTGAGGTAATTCTGCGGAGCGATAAGCCCGGTTCGTATTCACCGTCGAAATCGACAACTTTGTCGAGGCCGGTGATAAGGGGTTTCAGGTCGGGGTTGAAGACATCGAAGATGAACTTTCCTCCCTGCCTGAGGTTGCTCCGGACGTTGTTAAGCGCTTTCAGCTGGTCGTTAATCTCCATAAGGTGCATGAACACCCTGAAAGGAGCGATGATAAGGTCGTATCCGGTATCGGACCTGAAATCGACGATGTTCTGAAGGCTTATCCTGTGCCTGTGTTCAGGAGGAAGCTTTGAGCCGAGGACTTCCAGCATAGCCGGACTGATATCTATTCCGTAAATATCCGCGCCGGAAGCAAGGGCTTCGGTCAGGAGGCGGCCGGTACCGCTTCCGATCTCAAGTATTCTGCCGCCGCATTCAGTTATTCTGTCAAGGTAGAAACGATTGTCGACGCCGTCCCTTACCTGGTGGTAGATCACGTCATAGAACCGGGCAAAGAAGTCAGGGTAGAGTTCCTCCATGGTGTTAGATATTTAACAATAAAGAGTAAATTTAAGATTCTTTTTCTGATCTCCCGGCGGATTATCTGAAAACGGCAAGAGGCTTTCGGCTCGCGGTAAGCGGTTAAGGCTTCACTCCTGAGCCTTTCTTTTTTCATCATAGGTCTTTTACTCCGGTCTTTTGAGTTTCATCTTCAGGCTGGTTCATCTCTTTGCTTCGATCTGCATATATGTAAATAAATGAAACGGACGAGAGGATTTTGTTTTATATTTGTAACCCAAAACACGGATTCAGCTTATAATATTTTCTGAAATGGCAAAGAAATATTCATTGGACAAGGACAGGATAAAGGTTGTTCTGCTTGAAGGGATTCACAAAAGTGCCGCTGATCTTTTTATCTCGAACGGTTATAATAATATCGAGTCGTTTCCAGGCGCTCTTGACGATGATCTGCTTAAGGAAAAGATCAGTACGGCCAATATAGTGGGGATCCGGTCGAGGACTCAAATAACGAAGGAAATACTGGATGAGGCCGGGAAGCTTCTTGCCATAGGGTGTTTCAGCATAGGGACAAACCAGGTCGACGGGCATGCGGCGAGGCAGATGGGGATCCCGGTTTTCAATGCACCCTTTTCAAACACTAGGTCGGTAGCTGAACTGGTGATAGCCGAGGCTATTCTTCTGATGAGGAACATTCCCATAAAGAATGCGGCAGCTCACAGGGGTAAGTGGCTTAAATCGGCAGCTAACTGTTTTGAGATCAGGGGCAAGAACCTTGGAATAGTAGGTTACGGGCACATCGGCTCTCAGGTCTCAATACTTGCCGAGGCGCTTGGGATGAATGTTTACTATTTTGATATTGCCAAAAAGCTTAGTCTGGGCAAGGCAGTCGCCTGTTCTTCGCTTGATGAGTTGCTGAAGGTTTCGAACATAGTAACCCTTCATGTTCCGGAGACTCCGCTAACAAGGAACATGATAGGAGAAAAACAGATTTCGCTTATGCGCTGGGGCTCATGTCTTGTGAATGCCTCGAGAGGCTCGGTGGTCAATATCCAGGCACTTACGTCGGCGCTTGAGTCGGGACGACTTCTGGGAGCCGCTGTCGATGTTTTCCCTGATGAACCCGCTTCCAATAATGATCCTTTTGTTTCTGACCTTCAGAAGTATGATAATGTAATACTTTCTCCCCATGTAGGCGGGAGCACTGTTGAGGCACAGCAGAACATCGGGACTGAGGTGGCTGAGAAACTGGTAAACTACAGCGACACAGGATCAACCATCGGCGCAACGAATTTTGTTCAGCTATCACTTCAGCCCAATAACAACGCCCAGCGGTTTATGCATATACACAAAAATGAACCGGGTATCCTGAGGCAGGTCAACTATGTTTTTACCTCGAGAGGGATAAACATTGCAGGAGAGTATCTGCAGACCGATTCCGAGATAGGGTATGTGATAGTTGACACGGAAAGTTGTCTGGGTTCTGAAATAATAGACGAACTGAAAGCAATCAGGGGAACCATCAGGGTGAGGATGCTATATTGAATCCTGCCGGAAATCAGCTGCGGTCATTTGTGTTCTTCCAGCCTTTTCTTCGCAGGTACGGGGCTGAACGAAAGTTTTTCGATAGGTAAAAATGATTCGTCGGCCTTATCAATAATCTCTATATTGGGACACATGCTCCTGAAAAGGACTTTTATTGCATTTTCCACATTTTGCCGGATGGGTTTATAGATCCATTCAAGTTCCTCGGGTCCTTTCTCTATGGAGGTTTCAACGCTCATCCTGTATTTCTCCTTTACTTTGTTTGCATATTCAAAGAGGTCGTAGCTTACCATCCATTTTCTGTCAGCGAAAATATTCTGGCTCCGGTATTCAAATATTTCAAAGAAATCCCATTCCATTTTTCTGGTCCCGAACGAAAGGAATTTCGGATTTATATTGGCTACGGTGAGGACATCGTTTTCATTGTCGTACTTGAACCTGAGTTCCTTGATGTCAATCCCGTATTTGGCATTAAGGGTGACACTGAGGCTTCCGAAGTACTTTATATCCCTTCCGTCGTATTCTTCCTTGCTGCTTATCGGGCGGGTGAATTTTGTTTCGATCTCGAAGAGGTTCAGTTCAAGAATGCTTTTAATCTGGGTGACCTGAAAATGCCTTTCCTTCAGGTAATTGTTTTCCTCTGAAAGTTCCTTGTTCTGTTTGGCAAGTTCATTGTTCTTCGCGTCGAGATTTTTTATATTATCCTCGAAAAGGGTGACTTTTACATTCAGTTTAATCAGCTGCTGAATTCCCAGCATTACCAGGGCTGCTCCAAGGACGGCGAGGCCCCAGGCTATGAGCTTTCCGGAGAGCAGGATTATCGCAAGAACCACAAGAGCAGCTATAATGAGATATGATTTTGGAAACTTCATTATATTGATTTTGGATAAAGATAAACTTTGTTGCAAATTTAAATGAACAATTCTCAATTTGTTCCCTGCTTTTCTTTTAATATTGAGCTTTGAATTATGGAACAGAAAGGGGCTCATCTTGCGCTTGGGACTGAGAATATCAGGAAGCTTCTGCTTCAGTATGCCATTCCCTCGGTGATTGCCATGACTGCGGCATCGCTGTACAATATTATCGACAGCATATTCATTGGTCAGGGTGTTGGTGCGCTTGCCATATCGGGTCTTGCGATCACCTTTCCGCTTATGAATCTTGCAGCAGCTTTCGGTTCGCTTGTGGGTGTAGGGGCATCTGCGCTTATTTCGCTCAGGCTGGGGCAGAAAGACTACGGTTCTGCAAATGTCATTCTGGGAAATGTTCTGGTTCTGAACCTGATCCTCGGCCTTCTTTACACCGTGGTGGTTCTTGCTTTCCTAGATCCTATTCTTAAATTCTTTGGAGCCAGTCACGACACATTGCCCTACGCTCATGATTTTATGATGATAATAACCCTTGGGAATGTGGTTACCCACATATATTTCGGGTTAAATGCCCTTATGCGTGCTTCGGGAAATCCTGTAAGATCGATGTATGCAACAATTTTTTCGGTGATCATAAATCTCATTCTTGCTCCTGTATTCATTTTTGTGTTTCACTGGGGTATAAAGGGAGCGGCGCTGGCCACCGTGATTGCTCAGACCTCGATGATGCTGTGGCAGCTGTTGTATTTTACCGATACAAAGCGTCCGATTCATTTCAGACGGGAAAACTTCAGGCTTAAGCTTAAAATAGTAAGGGATTCCATGTCGATAGGAATGGCTCCCTTTCTGATGAACATGACATCGAGTGCAATTGTTATTATTATCAACCAGAGTCTGATTAGGCACGGAGGCGACATGGCCGTTGGAGCTTACGGTATCATCAACCGGATTGCAGCCATGTTTGTGATGGTTGTTTTCGGGCTGAACCAGGGGATGCAGCCGATAGCCGGTTATAATTTCGGCGCCAGGCAGTACGACAGGGTGACATCAGTTCTGAAATTGACTGTATTTCTTGCGTCGGGAGTGATGACACTCGGTTTCCTTGTTTGTGAGTTGTTCCCTCATTCAGTTGTATCAGTGTTCACAAGCGATAAGGAGCTTATAGATATTGCAGCTCCCGGATTAAGGACAGTCATGCTGGTTTTTCCCATTGTCGGATTCCAGATGGTTGCCTCAACATTCTTTCAGAGTATCGGGATGGCCGGCAAGGCTATTTTCATGTCGCTTACCCGCCAGGTTCTCTTCCTGTTGCCGGGATTATTGATTTTCCCGATGTTATTGGGAGTTAAAGGAGTATGGATCAGTATGCCGGCAGCTGATACACTGGCATCGCTGGTAGCTGTTTACATGCTTACTGTTCAGTACAGGAAGTCGATTCTTAAGCAAAAAACCATGGACTAATCTTATTGTAAAATGGAAAAGGAATTTGTTATTACCATTGGTCGCCAGCTTGGAAGCGGAGGCAGGATAATAGGAGAGAAGCTTGCAGCAAAGCTGGGCATAGCATTTTATGACAAGGAGCTTATCCAGATTGCATCACAGGAAAGCGGACTTGGGAAGGAATTCTTTGAGCAGGCTGATGAAAAGAAGCTGTACAATGTTTTCGGAGGATTGTTCGGCTTAAGAGGCACAATCGCAGAGGAGCCTTTTTCAACTTATTATCTGAACAACGAGACTCTTTTCAAGATACAGAGTGATGTGATCAGGAAGCTGGCCGACAAGGGTTCGTGCCTGTTTGTGGGAAGATGTGCCGATTATGTTCTGAGCAGTCATCCACGAAGCCTGAATATTTTTGTCACAGCCGATCTTGCAGACCGTGTGAGGAGAATAGCTGAGCAGCAAAAGCTGACTCCGGAAAAAGCGCGCGACTATATTGAAAAGGCTGACAAAAAGAGGGCGGCTTATTACAATTATTTCAGCAGCAAGCCATGGGGGATGGCAGAGACCTATCACCTCTGTGTAAATACTTCGTGGCTTGGGCTGGACGAAACCGTTGAGTTTATAGCTGGTTTTGCCTTAAAACGGTTTGGTACCTGATCATCGGCGTTTGTGATAGTCTTTCTCCACCATTTCCCTTCTGTTTGCGGAACCGTGGGAGGGAAGGAACAGAGAACAACCCGTATCCAGGAGTTTCCCCCAGGAATTGATAAGCTGTTTGGGGTCTTCAGCGAAGGGAGGAAAAGCCGACCCGGGAAAAACTCCGAACATTGTGTCGCCTGTCAATGCAATTTCATCCTCTATTATTACACTAACCGATCCGGCTGTATGTCCGGGAGTATGTAATATATAAGCGTTAATCCCGAAATCGCGAAGTTCATATACACTTTCAACAGCAATATCGTACCTGCATGATCTGAATCCGCCGGCGGACCGCGCTAATCCCGAAAACATTTTTACCACAGCCCTTGACCAGGCAAAGGTCCCTCCCGGAACCGGACCGGATCCGGAAGCCAGATACTGAGTTTCCTTACAATGGATGATAACAGGTGTTTTGAATGTTTTCCTTATTCTGTTGGCATTTCCGGCATGGTCGAAATGGGAATGGGTCAGGATAAGGCAATCGAGGTGATAGACAGTCAGTTTGTTGAGTCTTAATTTCAGAAGACGCCACTCAAATCCGCATCCCGTATCCACAAGGATGTTTTTGGTTCCGTTGGTTACGAGGAATGCATTGCTGCGTCCCGAAAGGATACGTATTATCCTGATTCCGCCTAATGTCTTCCAGGTCTTCATCTATCGTTAAAAGGTATCATGGTAGTTTATACGGAATTTTTTCTGCCTTATTGTCTGCAGAAACATAACTCCATTGGATAACTACCCTTTATACATATCTTTTTTTCAAGATGAATTAGTTCGTTTCCGTTTTATTTTCTACGCCCTTTCCGGAACCTTCGAGGATCAGC
>JAKLIJ010000029.1 GCA_022709665.1 Bacteroidota bacterium | reverse complement strand
TTCCGCCGCTTAAGCCGGGAGAGAGCTCGGTTGTTACAATTCCTGTATCCGGGTTTGAAGTTGCTCCGGGAACCGAGTATTTCCTGAATTTCAGGGTTTCAAAAAGTGATGAGTGGGATCTTGTACCTGAGGACCATGTTTATGCCGCAGCTCAGTTCAAACTTCCGGCTGAAGGCAGACCTGTTGTTCCGGCGCGTGACCAGCTGGCTGTTCTGCAAACCAACACGGTTGACAATAAATATGAAGTAAGCAGCTCTGATATAAAAATGGTGTTTGACCTTGAAAAGGGCAGGATGGAATCCTTCTTTTACAAGGGCAGATCAATAATTAACAAGGGACCGGAACCTGATTTCTGGAGGCCTCCTACCGATAACGACTACGGTTATGATATGGACAGGAAGCTCGGTGTATGGAAGAAAGCAGGAGAAAGAACCATTGTCAGAAGCGCAAAGATCACCCAGCCTGAGATGGGCAAGGCTGTAATAACCTTTGAATATGATATTCCGGATGAAAACGGGGAAAAGATTGCCGGACATGTAACAACCTATACTGTTTACAGTTCGGGAGACGTGATTGTGAAGAACCAATTCTCCAAAGTATCCGGCAATATTCCGGAGATACCGAGGATGGGTATGCAGATGCAGCTGCCTGAGGAATTCATGAATCTGAAATGGTTTGGACGCGGACCTCACGAGAACTATGCCGACAGAAAGACCTCAGCTGACGTGGGACTATATGAAAGCACCGTTGATGATCAGCATGTTCCGTACATAAGACCCCAGGAGAACGGTTACAAGACCGACACTCGCTGGCTGACTCTTACTGATGAATCGGGTAACGGCCTGCTGGTATCCGGCGATCCTCTGGTTTGTTTTGCGGCACTCAAGAATATCCACGACGATTTTGAGTCGCCCGGCAAATTGTCAACTTACAGGAAAGATGCCAAAAGTGCAAACACCCACACCAATGATGTCAGGCCCAGAGAATTCGTCAACCTGAATGTCGACCTCGGACAGATGGGAGTTGGCGGCGACAACTCATGGGGTGCAGAGATCCATACCCAGTACAGGCTTCTTGACAGGAGATATGAGTATTCCTTCAGGATGAGGCCCATTGTCCGGGAGGACGATGTTCTGAAACTTGCAAAGGAGAAATTCTAGAAAAGCTCCACTCTCAGAACCTCGTTTTCTCCGGTAATAATATTTTTCACATCATATGAAAGGGGAATCGCTGCTTTTTTGCTGATGGCAACCCTAGTTATTCCCCGGGCAGGGAGCGTTATTGAGGCCGGGGCATCCTGGCTCCCGTTCACCAGGGAGAATGGGATATCGGACTTGTTTGTTATTTCAAGGTAAATGTTTTTGTCGTTTTCATAGAAGGGCTTGCTGACTGAAATGCACTGATTAAAGAAAGGCCTCGCATATTCTTCCTTTCCGGCAAGCATATCGTTGAAATAAGCAAGTGTACGTCCTGCAAACAGGGCTTCCTTAAGGGCATCCTGAGTTCTGGCTGTCGCAAATACGAGTGTCATCGGACGGTTAGTCTGGCCTCTGTATTCCTCGCTTATCACACCGTGCAAATCACTGTTGGCAAGAACGGCAAGGTTATACTGTTTACAGAAGGTCATTACAAGAGGGTAATACTCACTGTGGTTGAAGAATTCAATCCCGTGCAGCCATTTTCTCTTTATCAGTTCGTAATGAATATTGTACATTCTCGGAATACCGTCGGGTTGCTGTGATTTCCATCCGGGATGGTTCCAATGGATGTAAGCTCCCTGTTTAACGGCTTCTCCTACGGCATCCATAACCGAATCGACGTCGAGCAGCGATGCATCCTGGATGAACAGGGCATTGAGATGTCCGGGAGGCATGCTTCTCGTTATTTCGGCTCCCTTTACCAGGATTATGTTGTAATCACGGGCGGTGTTTTCAGTTATCTTCCAGGATGCATTGTGATCCTTGATTATATAATCCTTGTGCGGAAGATATTCGAGATGGTCGGTGATTGCAATTGCATCCAGCCCGTCGCGGTATGCTTCCCCGACTCTTACAGTGGGCCATACGTTACCGTCAGAAAGAACAGTATGAAGGTGTAAATCGCACTTCAGCGTGACAAATCCCGGCAAGTCGGGAAGATTCACAATTTTTCTTTGCGCAGTTCCGGTCAGATTTACTGCAATCGCCAGCAAAACAATAATAATGAGTTTTTTCATGGTTGTTATTATATAGATTTTAGTCCTTACATCTCTCCGTTTCTCCGTTTCACCCTTTCTCCCATTCTCCCATTCTTTCCGCTATATTTCTTCATAAAAATACGCCGTCTTCTCATCGAAATCATCCCATGTATAGATTTTCTTCCCGGGATTGACCGCATAGAAGTTGAGCATGGCAAAATCACCTGCGCACATTGTTGCATGTACAAAGGTAAATAGTGAAAGACTCCATTTCCATAGTCCCGGAAGAGTGAGTATGAGCCAGACAAGAACAAGGCTCAAAGAAAGAAAGGGGAAGAGGGCGACCAGGCGGAATTGTCTCTCCGTGGCTACATGTCTGTGGGCGGTAACATAAACCATGTATTGCTTCAGGTCCATGCCTATTTTAATATTCCTTGCGCCAGTCAGGTAATAGGGGATAATGTGGAGCAATTCATGAACCGGTATGCAGATCAGTGGGTAAACGATCAGCCCCAGGATAGTGTGCAGGAAAATATTCCTGAAAGCGAAGTATCCGCCGATATTGAGCCTGATGTATAGTGCAAGCCCCAGAAAAACAAGGCAGCTTCCCCAGAAAAAATACATCAGCCCGGATTTTCTTCTGATATAATCCAGAACGAAATTAACCAGGTCGTCATAGTGTATTTTAAGCATTTGCCTGAATCTTGACTGATCTTCAAGATCTTCCACTTTTATTGCCATCTTGAGGGTTTGCTTTTCCCAAATATAGGGATTTTTACTTTCAGCGGAGATGTTAAATAATACCTGCAGTAGGGGAAGCTTACAGTAGTTGGCCTGTAATTTGATACCTTTGCAGGAAACATGACAGAAATTGCGGATACTCCTTTCCATATTTTTCACCTTTGGCCTGCTGACCGGATTGCAGGCACAAACGGACACCGCCCTTCGTTCTGTTGATACGCTTCCGGGGAATCATTTTCAGCTCCGGTCGGTGGAGAGAAACGGTGAAATGCTTCCCGAGGTTGACATAAAGGAAGTAGTAATAGTAGGGAGGGAATCGACATCCAAAAAATTCCCCTTTTACAGGTATCAGCGGCTTGTTTTCAATCTTAAGAAGGTTTATCCGTATGCCCAGGTAGTCAGGGCAAAGCTTGCAGAGGCTAATGACGAGCTTATGAGACTTCCCGATGAGAAGGAGAGAAAGAAATATCTGAGGAAGTTTGAAAAGGAACTCTTTGGCGAGTACGAGGATGATGTACGGGGAATGACCATTACCCAGGGCAGACTGTTGATAAAGCTTATCGACAGGGAGACATACAACACATCCTATGAACTTATAAGGCAGTACCGCGGTGCCTTTTCAGCAGCTTTGTGGCAGGGAATCGCCAGGATATTCGGTTCCGACCTTAAGGCAGAATATGACCCATTTGGCGAGGATGCCATAATTGAGATTATACTTGCCGAAATTGAAACCGGCAACCTGTAATTGCAGATTCTAAAATCTTGTTTATGAGGAGGGTATTCATTGCAGTCAGAACTGATCCTGCGGACGACCTTATGAAAATGTTGTCCTCGATAAAGGATCACACCATAAACGACAGGATTAAATGGGTTGATCCTTCAGGCTTTCACATCACCCTTGTCTTTCTCGGAGAAATCCCTGAATCCAGGATAAAGATGCTCGACAGAATGCTCAGGGAAAAATGCACAGGTTTCGGGAATTTTGATTTTGTCCTTTCCGGAGCCGGTGTTTTCGGAAGCAGGTCGGATCCAAAGGTTCTGTGGGTCGGGATCAGTCAGGCAGAAAGGCTTTATTCCCTATATGAGATAATTTCAGAAAGACTCATGGAGTCGCGATTTGAGATTGAGGACAGAAAGTTCAGGCCTCATCTTACTATAGGCAGGGTCAAGTCGGTCAGCGATCCGGAAGGGCTCAGGTCGTTGATGAACAAATACGATGGTCGGGAATTTCAGAAGGTCAGCGTGAAGGAGATTATTCTCTTCGAAAGCATACTGCAGAAGGCCGGGCCCCTTTACACTCCTCTGGCTGTATATCCGCTATGAGTCATCTCCTCCAGGTATAAGTAACATTCCACTGGTGAATTGTGTATCCTAAATCCGGATGAATCCCATCCCGGCGCTCTTCTGTTCCTGTTTAATCGGGAAAATGTTTTATTTTTACCTTCTTTAATCTGAATACTACTTTTGATTTTTAATGGCTGATACATTTCTGGCGAAAGGCAAGAGGAAAAAGCTCGTGGATGAGCTAAGGACAAAGGGAATAACTGATGAGGAGGTGCTGAGAGCAATAAATGCCGTACCAAGGCACGAATTCATGGATCCTGCGTTTCTGCATCACGCATATACCGACAAGGCTTTTCCCATATCCTCAGGCCAGACTATTTCGCAGCCGTACACTGTGGCTGTGCAGACCAGCCTTCTTAATGTAAAAAAACGCGACAAAATACTTGAGATTGGTACAGGTTCGGGGTATCAGTGTGCCATACTGGCCGAGATGGGGGCAAAAGTATATACCATTGAGAGACACAGGGAGTTATATATGATAGCGCAAAGGACTTTATCAGCGCTGGGCTATCCTGCAGATTTTTTCTATGGCGACGGTTATGAAGGCAAAGCCCAATACGGTCCTTTTGACGGGATTGTTATCACTGCTGCAACACCGGAAATCCCTGAGAAGCTGAAATACCAGCTGAAAACGGGAGGCAGGATGGTTGTTCCCGTTGGCAACAGCAGTTCTCAGGTGATGACACTGGTCGTCCGTACCGGAGATATTGAATTTGACTATTCAACCCATGGCACCTTTGTTTTTGTGCCCATGCTCAAGGGAACTGTAAACAAACAAATGTGATATGGAAATAGAGAAGCTGGTTTTCAATCCGATATCCGTTAATACCTATATTTTGTCGGATAATACGGGCGAATGTGCGGTTATCGACTGCGGCTGCTACAACGATGATGAATTCGGGGAGCTTTCAGCATTGCTGGAAAGGGAGAATCTAAGGCCGGTTCGGTTGCTTAACACCCATTGCCATCTCGACCATATTTTCGGCGACAGTTACATGCTCCGTAAATACGGACTGGGAGCCTGGTGTCACCAGGACGACCTGATGAACCGAAAAAGGGCTGTCGACCATGCCAGAATGTTTGGACTGTACATGGAGCATCCCCCGGAACCGGCTGGCTTCCTGTCGGGAGGCGACAGGGTGAGTTTTGGTAATTCTGAGCTTGATGTTATTCATGTACCCGGTCATGCGCCCGGTAGCCTGGCCTTTTACAGTAAAAAGGACAAGATAGTCTTTACCGGAGATGCACTCTTCGAAGGCAGCATAGGACGCTCAGATCTGCCAGGAGGAAATCACCATACTCTTATAAACAGTATAAAGGAAAGATTGTTTATACTCCCAGCGGACACGGTAGTCTGGCCCGGGCATGGAAATTCAACCCTGATAGGTGATGAACTGAGGTTCAATCCATATTTTATGCACAAGTGATCCTGTATATTTTTTAAGTAGTTTCTATTTCTTATTTTCGGGGCGCTGCTGCAATGCTGCAGTCGACTTAAACTTTTAAAATCATTACTATGTCATCTGATACTTTTGCTGCCCGCCATATAGGGCCCCGCGGGTCCGAACTCCCGGAAATGCTCCGCACTGCAGGAGTCCTTTCCCTCGATGAACTGGTCGACAGGACTGTGCCTTCATCAATAAGATTGAAGAAACCTCTCAATCTGCCTGCGGCTTTGACCGAGCACGAATATTTAGCCCATATAAGGAAGCTTGGTTCGAAGAACAGGATGTTCAGGTCGTTCATCGGACAGGGTTACTACGGAGTTGCCCCTCTGTCGGTAGTGATAAGGAACGTTCTCGAAAATCCTTCATGGTATACCTCATACACTCCCTATCAGGCTGAAATTTCACAGGGTAGGCTCGAAGCTCTTCTGAACTTTCAGACCATGGTAATTGAAATGACGGGGATGCAGATTACAAATGCATCACTTCTGGATGAATCGACAGCATCGGCAGAAGCCATGATAATGATGTACAATGCCCGTTCCAGAGCGGCTGTAAAAGCCGGGGCGAACAAATTTTTTGTGGATGAGGATATTTTCCTTCAGAATCTTGCGGTTATTGAGACGCGTTCTGAACCGCTGAATATTCAGGTTGTTAAGGGAAGCTTTGAAAAATTCAGTCCCGATGAATCCTATTTCGGCGCTTTCATTCAGTATCCGGCCGCTTCGGGTCAGATCCGCGATTACAGCGAATTTACGGCAAGGGCTCATAAAGCAGGAATCCTTGTAGGAGTTGCCGCTGACCTGTTAAGTCTTGCACTTCTTTCACCTCCGGGGGAATGGGGCGCCGATGTCGTTGTGGGATCGAGCCAGCGCTTTGGTCTTCCGATGAGTTTCGGAGGTCCCCATGCCGGATTCTTTGCCACCCGGGATGAGCTTAAGAGAAGCATGCCCGGGAGGATAATAGGAGTGTCGGTGGACGTTCATGGGAAACAGGCGCTCAGGATGGCTCTTCAGACACGCGAACAGCATATCAAGAGAGAGAGGGCAACATCGAATATCTGCACGGCTCAGGCTCTTCTTGCAACCATGTCGGGCATGTATGCCCAGTATCACGGTCCGGAGGGGTTGAAGAAGATAGCCCTGCGGATCCACCAGGCAGCCTGTACAATAAAGACAGCTCTTAAACAGCTTGGATACGTCCAGTTGAATGATGTTTATTTTGATACCATCAGAGTATTGCCACACGAGGGGATAAGCGTTGATGAGATAAGACGGCTTGCCCTTGAGGCAGGGATTAATTTCCATTATCCTGCGGATGGCAGCATAAGCCTTAGCGCTGATGAGGTTACCTCAACCGAAGATATCAATGCGGTTGTCGGAGTGTTTGCCCTTGCAGCGGGAAAGAATGCCGGTGAAATAGTATCACTGGTGGAATGCAACTGCATCCCCGATAAATTTCTTCGCAAGTCATCATTTCTTTCTGCCTCAACTTTCAACAATTACCACAGTGAGACGGAAATGATGAGGTATATCAAAATGCTTGAAAGGAAGGATTTTTCACTTACCCACAGCATGATATCGCTGGGCTCCTGCACCATGAAACTGAATCCGGCAAGCTCTATGTTCGCCATGAGCTGGCCCGAATTCGGCAATATTCATCCCTTTGTTCCGGCCGATCAGGCCGAAGGTTATTACGAGATGATGAATGAGCTTGGAGATGCCCTTAAGGAGATCACAGGTTTTTCAGCTGTGTCGTTTCAGCCCAATTCCGGGGCTGCCGGTGAATATACCGGTTTGCTTATTATCAGGGAATATCACAAGACCAGGGGGCAAGGTCACCGGAACATTGCTCTCATTCCTTCCTCGGCACACGGCACAAACCCGGCCAGCGCAGTTATGGCGGGTATGCAGGTGGTTGTAGTGGAATGCGACGACAGGGGAAATATAAATATTGAGGATCTGAGAAATAAAGCTGTTGAAAACAGGGATAATCTCGCATGCTTTATGATCACTTATCCTTCAACACATGGTGTGTTTGAAGCAGGGGTTGCTTCCATGATGGATATTATCCACGAGAACGGAGGTCTTGTCTACATGGATGGAGCCAACATGAATGCCCAGGTGGGGCTGACCAGTCCCGGTCGTATCGGGGCTGATGTTTGTCATCTCAACCTTCACAAGACCTTTGCCATCCCTCATGGCGGCGGAGGCCCGGGAATGGGACCGGTTCTTGTTACAGAAAAGCTGGCAGAATTTCTCCCATCTCATCCTCTGGCAGAGGTGGGTGGAAAGAATGGAATTTCACCGGTAGCTTCGGCACCTTTCGGAAGCGGTCAGGTGCTCACCATTTCGCACGCCTACATCCTGATGATGGGAGCTGAAGGACTTACCGAGGCTACAAAGTATGCCATTCTGAATGCAAATTATATCTCATCTGCCCTTAAGGAAAGGTACAGGACACTTTACACCGGCGAAACAGGGTATGTGGCGCATGAACTGATTATCGACTGCCGGAATTTCAAAAGTGAAGCCGGTATAACTGAATCGGATATTGCAAAGAGGCTTATGGACTATGGTTTTCATGCACCGACGCTATCATTCCCGGTACATGGAACTCTTATGGTGGAGCCAACAGAGTCTGAATCGCTCAGGGAGCTTAACAGGTTTGTCGATGCAATGAACTCAATCTGGCTTGAGATACAGGAAATCAGGGAAGGTATAGCCGACAGGGAAGACAATGTATTGCATAATGCACCTCATACTGCATTGGCGGTGGCAGCTGATGACTGGAAGCATTCCTATGGGAGGAGCAAGGCAGCTTTTCCTCTTAAGTGGGTTGAAGAAAATAAGTTCTGGCCTTCGGTGGGAAGGATAGATGATGGTTATGGCGACCGGAATCTCATCTGTACCTGTGATCCGATTGATTCATACCGTATGGAAACTTTTAAATTTAAAAAATCCGGTTCCGGTGCCTGATGACCAACATCCTCGTGTGGAATTTTTGCCGAATAGAAAATTATTCTCAATTTTAAAGTTTGAATTAATTAAGATAAACCCCGATTCCCATGCGAAATTCCTCGTGGAATGATCTTCTCTCGATGATAAATGGAAGAAAGCTGACTTACAGGCCGGCGGGATTTATAATTGACAGTCCCTGGCTTCCCGGCTGGTATGGCATACCCACACTCGACTACTTTGCATCCGATGAGAAATGGATGAAAGCGAATATCAGGGCAGCTGAAACCTTTCCCGATGTCTGGTTCATGCCGGGTTTCTGGTCGGAGTACGGGATGTGCACCGAGCCTTCTGCTTTCGGGTCACGGCTGATCTTCCTTGAAAACAGCCTTCCTCATGCTGACAGGATCCTTGGCGATATAGCTGATGCTGATAAGCTGCCTCAACCCAATGTCAGGACCGACGGGCTTCTGCCGTTCATGATTGCCAGGCTCAGGAACAATCAGCCCGCGATACTTGAAGCTGACCATCAGATCAGATTTGCCATTGCCCGGGGCCCGCTCAACATAGCAAGCTTTCTGATGGGGACTACAGAATTCATGATGGCGCTTGCACTCGATCCTGAAAACTCACACAAGCTGCTTGACAAGATAAGCTGCTTCATCTGCGACTGGCTTTCCCTTCAGAAGGAAATCTTCCCTTCGATAGACGGAGTTCTAATACTGGATGATATTATCGGTTTTGTAGGCGAGGCGGAATTCACCGAATTCGTGCTGCCTTACTTCAAAAGGATATTTTCATGTACGGGATCAACTGTCAGGTTTCTTCACAATGATGCGGAAGGGCTCATAACTGCCTCATTTCTTAATGAAATGGGAGTAAATGTTTTCAATTTTTCCTTCAATCACTCACTTGGAGAGATAAGGGAGCTTGCCGGAAAGGATGTGGTGCTTCTCGGAAACATTCCACCCAGGGATGTCCTGGCATCCGGTACCCCCGAACAGGTAAGGGAAGCTGTAAAAAAGGCCTCAGGGGAGCTGTCAGATCACGACCGGATAATCTGGTCAGCCGGCGGAGGGATGCCTCAGGATGTAAGCACCGCGAATATTGCGGCTTTTGTTGATGCGGTAAAGGATATAAAATAAAAAGTAATATGAAAAAGACAGCCATGCTATTATTGATACCTGCAATGATACTATCATCGTGCGGATCGGGCGGAACAAAAAAGCAAAGCACTGAAGGAACTGGAAAATCAATGGAAGCCGATTATAAAGTAAAACTCCTGACTGTCGATCCCGGTCATTTTCATGCTGCCCTTGTGCAGAAGAAGATGTACCCGCAGGTTTCACCTGAAGTAAGGGTATATGCTCCTGAAGGACCGGATGTTGAGCAGCACCTTGGAAGGATTGCATCTTACAACGCCAGGGGCACGGATCCGACGTTATGGAATGAAATTGTATACAGAGGTCCCGACTTTTTTGAAAAGATGCTTTCAGAGAATGCGGGAAACGTGGTAGTACTTTCGGGAAACAACAAAAAGAAGGCCAGCTATATCACCTCGTCTGTGAATGCGGGCCTGAATGTGCTTGCCGACAAACCTATGATAATAAGTCCGGAAGACTGGCCGGGCCTTCAGGCGGCTTTTGAGACAGCTTCGCGGAAAGGCGTCCTGCTTTATGACATAATGACAGAAAGGTTTGAGATAACTACGATACTCCAGAAACTCCTGTCGCAGAACAGTGAGATTTTCGGGACTCTGGTACCCGGTACAGCCAGTGAACCTGCCGTTTCGAAGGTAAGTGTCCATCATTTTTCAAAAATAGTCTCTGGTTCTCCGCTCCAGCGCCCGGCCTGGTTCTTTGATGTCGAACAGCAGGGGGAAGGCATAGTTGATGTTACCACTCACCTGGTCGACCTTATCCAGTGGGAATGTTTCCCGGAGCAGATCCTCAATCCTTCCGATGTGAAGCTTGCTTCGGCAAAGAGGTGGCCGACCATTATTTCAAGGGAAGAGTTCCGGGGTGTGACTGGCATGGATGAATTTCCCGGATATCTTGAAAAGGATGTCAAAGACGGCAATATCCATGTTTTTTCCAATGGAGAAATGATTTACCAGTTGAAGGGTGTCTGGGCGAAGGTATCGGTTACATGGAACTACATGCCGCCGGCGGGAGGCGGGGATACCCATTACTCAGTGATGCGCGGGACAGCCTGTGACCTTGTTATACGGCAGGGGGCGGAGGAAAAGTATGTCCCCACCCTCTATGTCGAGAACATAAAAGGCTCAGCGCTCCCGGAGTTCACTGAAAAGCTCAGGGCAGCTCTTGGTAATCTTCCCTACGACAGTCTTATGGTTGAAAGCTCCGGAAACAAATCCCTTAAGATCAACATACCTCCCAGGTACAGGGTTTCGCACGAAGAGCATTTCGGCCAGGTCACTGAAAGGTTTCTCGAATACCTTGACGCAGGTAAACTGCCTGACTGGGAGGTGCCGGGGATGATTACAAAATACTATACCACAACATCCGCCCTGAAAATGGCGAGGCAGTAAGCAATTATTCTTTAAGCAGGAGTATATAAACTGTCTCTTCTGATCAGAACAGGTCTTCTATGACCATTGAGTACAGGTCCTCGAGGTCGATTCCCGCAGCGGCGGCCTGTTTAGGTATGATGCTTTCCATTGTCATGCCGGGTACAGTGTTTATTTCGAGGAAGAAAGGTTTGCTGTCCACAACAATGAAATCGACTCTTACGATGCCTTTGCATCCAAGAATGTCATAAACCCTTGAACTGAGTACCTGAATTCTGTTTATGAGCTCATCGGGCATTTCAGCCGGTGTTATTTCCTCGGATTTTCCGTTAGTGTATTTTGCCTCATAGTCAAAGAATTCATTTTTGCTTATTATTTCGGTGACAGGAAGGACCAATCCCTTTCCATTCACTCTTGCCACGCCGCATGCAACTTCTCTGCCGTTCATAAAAGCTTCCACCATAACTTCCCTGCTTTCCCTGAAAGCGGCTTCAATGGCAGCAGGCAGTTCATCCCTGCTCTTTACCTTTGAAACTCCGAAGCTTGAGCCGCTGTCGTTGGGTTTTACAAAGCATGGCAGGCCTGTTCTTGATATTATGGCGTCGAAATCCGGTATCGTTTCGCGTCGGAAAAGGATATTCTCCGCCATGGGAATGCCATACTCCTTCAGATATAGCTTGCTTGCCTGTTTGTTGAATGTGAGGGCTGAACAGAAGGCGCTGCAGCTGGTATAGGGGATCTTCATCATATCGAGATAGCCCTGAAGAAGCCCGTTCTCGCCGGGGGTTCCGTGAATGGCAATGAAAACGGCATCGAACCTGATCTTCCTGTCATCCGTCCTGAGGGAGAAGTCATTCTTGTCGATGTTGAACCGCCTTCCCTTCTGATCTTCCCAATACCATGCAGTACCTCGTATCATTACAAGATAAGCATCGTATCTGGCAGAGATAAGATTCAGTACTTCTTTCGCGCTCTTTACAGAGATTTCATATTCGGAAGAGTCTCCGCCGGCCACAATGGCTATAGTTCTCATATTTCAGATTTTTGCCGGTAAAATTAAAAATTAATGGTTGCATTTGATAGTGGGCTACAGTTAGAAATTTTTATTCTGAATATTAAGATATTATTTAACTTTGAGAAAATTCTAAAAAAAGCTTAAAATGAAGAAAGGTTGTATAATCTGGATTGTAGTGGGAATATTGCTCGGGCTAGTTGTTCTGGGTATCGTCTCATGGGGTACAAGAATTTATAACCAGATGGTTTCCCTTCAGGAAGGAGTGACCAGCCAGTGGGGAAATGTTGAGACTCAATACCAGCGAAGGGCTGATCTCATACCAAATTTTGTCAATACCGTCAAGGGAGCAGCTGCATTCGAACAGGAGACACTCACCCAGGTTATTGAGGCACGTGCAAAAGCCACACAGGTGACTGTCGATCCGTCGAAAATGACTGCTGAGAACCTGCAGGAATTTCAGGCTGCCCAGAGTGACCTCAGTTCAGCTTTGTCGAGGCTTATGGTGGTTGTTGAGAAATATCCCGAACTTAAAGCCACACAGAATTTCAGGGATCTGCAGGTGGAGCTTGAAGGAACAGAGAATCGTATTTCAACCGAGCGCCGTAAGTTCAACGAAGCCGCTCAGGCTATGAACACCTATATCAGGAGGTTCCCTCAGAACTTGCTTGCCGGAATGTTCGGTTTCACACCACGGCCATACTTCGAATCGATGGAAGGAGCAGAGAAAGCTCCTGAAGTTACATTCTAACCCGGCGACCTGAATGGAAATTAAGGCATCCACTTTTTTTTCGAAAGACCAGCAGCTTCTGATACGTGATGCCATTAAACAGGCTGAAGGTGAGACATCGGGGGAGATCAGGGTTCATATAGAAACCAGTCTTTCCGGAAATGTTCTCGACAGGGCTGCATGGATATTCCGCCATATAAAAATGCATGAGACCGATGACAGGAATGGTGTACTGTTTTACCTGGCGGTAAGGAACAAGAAGTTTGCCGTAATAGGCGACGGAGGGATAAACAGCAGGGTTCCGGAGGGATTCTGGGATACTGTTAAGGATACTATCGAGAGTCATTTCAGGGAAGGGGAATACTGTGAAGGTATTATTGAAGGAGTTCTTCTGGCAGGAAGGCAGCTCAGGGACCATTTCCCTCACGAAAGGGATGACGTGAATGAACTTCCTGACGAAATCTCTTTTGAAGACAATGAGCAAGCTGAAAAACAATGAAATTCAGGGGACAAATTAATTTAAAGGTGTTTCTCGGGCTTTTCCTGACGATGCTGGCCCTTACCGGTTCCGGTCAGGATTTTCCGGAGCCTCAGGTGCCCCCCAGGCTTGTTAATGATTTTGCAGGTTTGCTCACCAGTCGTGAACTGGACGCTCTGGAACGGAAGCTTGTGGCTTTTGACGATACAACATCGACCCAGATTGCCATTGTGACTATAAATGATCTAATGGGGTACGACAAGGCAGATTATGCTCAGCGGCTGGCGGAGTTATGGGGTATTGGCAGGAAAGGCTCCGATAATGGAGTGCTGATACTTGTCAAACCGAAGACGTTTAATTCACAGGGTCAGGTACAGATAACCACCGGGTATGGCCTTGAAGGCGCCATTCCCGATATTGTCTGCGGCCAGATTGTTGACTATGAAATACTTCCTGAATTCAGGCAGAATAATTACTATGAAGGGCTCGATAAGGCAACCAGCACTCTGATGTCGTTGGCTACAGGGGAATTCACTGCAGATGATTACAAAAAGGGGGGCGACATTGGAGAATTGGTGCCTCTTATTGTTTTCATCTTTGTCATCCTGCTTATTATGTTCATGCGGAGCAACGGCGGATCTAACCAGAGGCATATAAGCCGTAACGGCTTGCCTCTATGGGTGTTGATGTCGATGATGAATTCCGGGGGGAGCAGGCACAGCGGCAGCTGGGGAGGATTCTCCGGAGGCGGTGGTTTCAGTGGCGGCGGAGGCGGATTCGGTGGTTTCGGCGGCGGCAGCTTTGGCGGCGGCGGAGCCGGAGGCAGCTGGTGATCAGTCTCTTGATGAGATATAGTTCCTCCATTTTTCTATTACCTTTTGCATATCGTCAGGTAATTCCGAATCGAATGATAATCTCTTGCCGGTGACTGGGTGATCGAATGACAGTGATTTGGCATGTAATGCCTGTCTTGGCAGGATGGTAAAGCAATTTCTTACAAATTGCTGGTATCTGGCAAACGTAGTTCCCCGGAGTATTTTTTCCCCTCCGTATTCTTCATCATTGAAGAGCGGATGCTTTATATGACTGAAGTGTACTCTTATCTGATGAGTGCGGCCTGTTTCGAGCCTGCACTCCACAAGCGAAACATATCCGTAGTCCTCGATAACGCTGTAGTGGGTTATCGCCGGTTTTCCCTGGCTTCCGTCGGGGAATACCTGCATGATCTTTCTGTCGCGGATATTCCTTCCTACGTTTCCGCTTATTGTCCCTTCAGGAGGATCGGGAGTCCCCCATACCAGGGCAATATACCTTCTTCCGGTGGTTCTGTCGTAGAACTGCCTCGATAATCTGTTGAGCGCCAGTTCGTTTTTAGCTATCACCAGTATCCCGGAGGTATTCTTGTCGATCCGGTGAACAAGACCCGGGCGAAGCTCTCCTGACTGGAACATAGGGAGATCCCTGAAATGCCACATAAGTGCATTTACAAGTGTTCCGGTGTAATTGCCGTAAGCCGGATGCACAACCATACCGGCATTCTTGTTTACAACGATAACATCATCATCCTCATGGATTATGTTGATGGGAATATTTTCAGGTACCAGCTCGATTTCTCTCGGGGGATTCGGAAGGACAACCTGAACAATATCATTCGGTTTTACCCTGTAATTTGGTTTTACCGGTTTGTCATTCACAAGAATATTGCCGGCATTAGCTGCATTCTGGATCCTGGTGCGGGAGGTATTTTCCAATCTGGAAGAAAGAAACTTGTCGATACGAATAAGTGATTGCCCCGGCTCGGATTTAAACCTGAAGTGTTCAAACAACTCCTGCTGGTCAGTCAGTTCTTCTCCTGTCATTTGCTGTTACTTTGTGACTACAAGCCTGAACCAGGCTTCACGCTTCTTTCCATGAAGAACGATCAGGGTATAAATTCCGGGTTTCAGCTCGGAAATATCAATTCTCCCGTTGAAAGCCGTTCTGATCAGTTCACGTCCCTGCAGGTCGATTATCGAAACCAGAGCAGAAGGCCCGGGCTCCAATCCTTCACATTCGAGATTGATGAAATCACCGGCCGGATTGGGCCACATCCTGTTCCTGCCCTGATAAGAAGGAATGTCATCATCCGACGAAGTGGTTTTAACGGGTTTACCTACAACCGGTCTTATCATAAGGCTGCCTTCCTTTTGAGAGAGGTACCAGACACCGTTAAGCCAGTAGTACTGCTTTCCCTGGTGCCTGGTGTTTACATCAAAACCTGCATTAAGGAAAGTCTCCGTTTTTTGTTTCCATCCCACATAGAAAACACTGTTTACAGGCACTCCGTCGGGTAGAATATAGGTGTGAAATCCGTTTATATCATCAGCCGGTTCGACAATTACATTCAGGAAGCTGTAGATGACGTTCCCGGGCAATCCGTTGGAGTCATCCCATACCATAAGGTCGAATGCCCTTATGTTGCTGTTGAGGTAACTATCGTTGAAGCAGATGCTTATTGCCCTGATAGTGTCGTTCATAAACGATTTGAACCTGTAAGCTACCATCGCATTTCTTGAACCTTCGCCATTGATTCCGTATCCGCCTTCTGAACTTCCGTCGTCAAAGGCGAAATAGTTGCTGAAAACCTGGTCGTACCTTACGGTGTCGTTGCTTTTCGGGTCAAAGTCGTCTGTAATGAGGCGCGCGCTTATCCGAAAGAGGGCCGAATCAGTATTCGTACTGTTATAGGTATAGATCAGACTGGCATTGTAATCCACACTGGTATTCGGTTCGACGTTTGTTGCTCCTGCAGAGAAGGAATGCGCTATGGTATTTGAATACATATCGCGTATTTCAAAATTTCTGGTTACATTCCTTGTTATAACGTCGTTATTTCTGTATGATATCGGGATAAAGGCTCCCATTTCCTGAAGGTAGACCTGTCTGAACTGCTGCCAGGGCATTGCCTCATGGGTTTTCAGGATCGATCTCAGGGGCTTCCTGAAAGCCACATCGGCAAGGGCAGTATCAGCTTCAGGCCTGTTTCTGTCAAGAAGGACATAATCGATATTCCAGTGATCACAGTTCCCGATCATAGAGTTGTCCTGAAAATCCGACAGGCTTGCATGATTTATGAAGCGGAACCGGAATCCGTTCTTCAGGTATGCAGGGTTGTCTATGGCAATTATAACCGCTTTAAATCCTGAGTGCCTCGAAGCATCAGAATTCCACACTGAATGCCAGGCTGCTTCATCCGGGGCAAAAAACTGAAGAACAAGACTGTCGGCGGGTTCCGGTACGTCTCCCAGTCCGCCGGGCTCGTAAAAGAAACTAAGCCTGATGTTATCGGATGCAGGATAAGCAAGATTGACAGGCTGGGAGGTCAGATGATCGGCCTCAAAGCTTTCAGGAGTTGCAGTTTCGTAGAGTTTCCCGTTCTCGTCGAGGGCATCCAGTGTAGCAATTCCGATAGTAATCTGGCTTTCGGAATAGGTATTGTTAATGAAGGCAAAGTTATCAGACCATAAAAGTGGTGAAGGCATGTATGATTTCCCTGTAAAGTCATCGAAGAATGGGAGTTCGACCGGGTCGGCCGCCAATCCTTTTACCTTTCCGGCCTGATTGTCTTTCAGGAGACGGTTCGATTGAAGGCCGATAGTAAGTTCCTGGCCTGAGATGTAAAAGGCCGGACAAAGCAACAGTATCAGGTATGTTATTAGTCTTTTACTCATCAATTCATTCTGATGGTCTGAAGTACCTTCCTGGTATGGTATCGGTAATGAAATTAGCAGTGTCGGCGGGAAGCCTCGTCGAATCGAGTGTAAGCCACAGGTAGATGGACGATCCGAGCTGGAGGGTGGCATCGACACCGAAATCCGGATTCTGCTTATAAACGAATGCGTCGGCCGAATCCTGGGCTGTTATTACGGAATTGTCAAAAATTGATGTCACCAGAGTCAGTGAAGCCCCGAGTATGGTGTTCCTTGCCGCATCGAGATTAAGCCCGACCAGGTCGGGGACATAGGTTCTCTGGTTGCTCAGGCCCTTGCCCAGAACAAGGTCAACAATAGATCCTTTCTGTATTGAGTCGCCTTCTGTTATATTCCTCCCGTTAAAATGCTGTTCAAGCACAACATCAAATGAGATGTCGGGGATGTACCTGATTGAACCCAGCTGAAGCCCTGTACTTTCAATAACCTTTACAGCCTGCCTTTTTGGAAGGTTTACAAGGTTTGGCATAGCCACCATCTCAGGGTTGAAGGCATTTAGTGTAAGCATTATGTTCCTACGCTTCTTTACTTTGAAGCCCGGGACAGGATTCTGTTCGGCAATACATCCCCTGGGAACTTCCGATGTGTAAACCGAATCCATGATCTGGAACCTCAGTTTGCTTTTCCTGGCCAGTTCCTCAGTCTGGTCAAGTGTCAGTCCCCTGAAATCAGGAACCGGTCTGCTCTGGCCGTGACGTGTGTATAAATTCAGCCAGATAAGCAGGAGCATAATTAATACCACGACAATGACTGCTGCCAGTGCCAGGTTTTTAAAAAATGTTTTGCTGAGAAGGAATTCTTTGATGCTCATGATGTCCTGACTAAATTTTATAACGCAAAGGTATGTATAAAATTATAAAAGGAATCCCGTTCAACCGGTACAAATCCCGCGTCTCTTATAAGCCTGCAGATTTCACCGGTCGACATTGCCGGATTTTGTTCCCGGGAACCTGCCATGGAATAAATCCTTGTTGAATCCTCGATGGTGCCGTCGAGATCATCGGCTCCAAACAGCAGGCTCATCTGGGCAACTTCCCTTCCAATCATCGGCCAGTAAGCTTTTATGTGAGGGATATTATCGAGGAAGATGCGCGAGACAGCATAGTTTTTCAGGTCTTCAGGCATAGTGGTTTCACCAAGATCCGACATCGGGTTATTAGCTTTTCTGAACTTCAGGGGTATGAATGCATTGAAACCGCCGGTCCTGTCCTGAAGCTCCCTGAGCCGCAACATATGGTCAATCCTGTGAGAATAGTTTTCGATATGGCCGTAAAGCATGGTAGCATTTGAAGGGATCCCCAACTGGTGTGCTGTCTCGTGGATCTCGAGCCATCTTTCGGCTGTCGATTTTTCAGGACAGATCTTCTTTCTGATTGTTTCATCGAAGATCTCGGCGCCCCCTCCGGGGATAGAATCGAGTCCGCAGCCCTTTAGCTGTAAAAGACCTTGTCCGGTTGTCATGCCCGACTGTTCGATCATACGGTCGAGTTCAACGGCCGAATAGGCTTTGATGTGAATGGCGGGTCTGACCTGTTTTATCTTTTGAAGCAATCCGCCGTAATAGTTTATGTCGTGGTTGGGATGCACGCCTCCCGTGATATGAACTTCAGTAACTTCCTTTCCGTCGAATTTCCTCACCATTTCAAGCATATCCTCGTGAGAGTATTCCCAGCTTTCAGGATCGCCTTCCGGCTTATGGTAGGAACAGAAGCGGCAGTTATGAACACAAATGTTAGTCGGTTCTATGTGAAAATTACGGTTGAAAAAGACCTTGTTGCCGTTGAACTTTCTGCGGGCGGTATCCGCAAGCAGCGAAAGAAGGGACAGGCCTGCTTTTTCATAAAGCAGGACTCCTTCCTCCCTGGTAATACGCCTGCCAAGTCGGATCTGTCTTATGATTTTCTTCAGACCGGGATCTGAAGTGTAGTCTTCGGGATTCTTCATTTGTATGGTAGTCGGCAGCAAAAATAACAAAAAAAAGGCGCCTTTGAGGAGGCACCTTTCCTTGTAGTATCAATATCCTGGTTATTTAAGTTTGAGTTCGGATGAAACAGTTAGTTTTTTCCTCCCTTTTGCCCTCCGTGAAGCCAGCACCCTTCTGCCATTGGCTGTGGACATTCTTTCCCTGAATCCGTGTTTGTTGGCTCTTTTTCTCCTTGAAGGCTGAAATGTCCTTTTCATGACTCTGCTTTTAAGTTGTTTCTACTGTTTTAATTTGAGATCGCAAAGATAGATATTTTTTGAATAAATGCAACGGGAAGGATAAAATTTGAAAAAATCATAATGGAAGATAAACAATCTTTTTTTCACCGAACCAGGGTTCATTGAAGATAGTACTGAGATCATGAATTACAACCTTGCCTTTGAAAGGCGCCAACTCGGCTGAAAGGTCTCCTCCCTTCAGGCAGAATATTCCTTTTTTGCTTTCTCCGGAACTGTCGGGCCTGATATTTTTTCTGGTAAGTTTTACAAGTTCGGGAAATGCCATCACTGCCCTGCTTATGATAAAGTCATACTGTCCGGTTTCCTCTTCTATTCTTTTTCTCAGGGGGGTGACATTTTTAAGTCCGATTTCCTCAGTCACCTCTGATACGACCTTGATTTTCTTTGCTATAGAGTCGAGAAGAACAAAGCTGACATCGGGGAACAATATTGCCAAAGGTACGCCCGGAAATCCACCTCCTGTTCCTGCATCGAGAACCCTGCTTCCCTTTCTGAATTGGCAAACTTTTGCTAAAGAAAGGGAATGCAGGACGTGATGGGTATAAAAATTGTCAAAGTCCTTTCTGGAGATCACATTAATCCTGTCATTCCAGAGCTTGTAGACTTCCGCGAGTCTTTCAAACATGGAGATCTGGTTTCCCGTAAGATCAGGGAAGTATTTCCTGATTATTTCACTCACTATCTGTTGCCTGTTTTTGCAAAGATATTGAAGAGGAGGGATTTTGCCCTGAAAAGTTGTGCTTTAACGGTTCCGATGGGCAGTTTCATTTCTGAAGCTATTTCTTCGTAGGAATACTCCTTGAAGTATCTGAGCTCGATGAGCTTTCTGTAACGAGGCTTGAGCTGGCTTACTATTTCGCGAAGAACTGCAATTTTCTGGTCATTTATAAGCCTTTCCTCCGGATCGGGAAGATCCGACTGTATATTGACGGTAAGATTGTCAATGTCGTCCTGGGCCTGGTCGATAGGAGAAGGAGAGAGCTGTTTTTTTCTGATGAAGTCGATACAGTTATTTGTGGCAATCCTGAAGAGCCAGGTGCTGAAAGCATAATCGGGAGTGTAAGAATCTATGAATCTGAAAGCCTTTCCGAATGCTTCAATTGTAAGGTCTTCGGCATCGGAAGTGTTGTTTACCATTTTCAGAAGCATAAAGTAGATTGAATCCCTGTAACGGTTAAGGAGGCTTGAAAAGGCTTTTTCCACCCCCCTCTTTGCCTGTTCGACAAGAATAAGGTCGTCCTGCGCTTTTTCAGATATGCAATTGCTTACTTCCATGTAGTATTCGCTCTTCCTTCCCTTAGGCTCCCTGCAAAGAATGCAGCATTAATAAACGGCGAAACAAGGTCAAATATTGGAAACAGGGGCAAAATTCCCGGTTCGTTGAATTTTTTCCTGTTCAGAAAAAATACTATCAGTTGAATAATCAGCCTCACAAGAAAAAGTCCGGCGACCAACGGCCAGGCATATAATCGTGAAAGTAAAATTACCAGGAAGGCATAGAAGACTACCCTTGAAACCGGTTCGCCGAGCAAAATTATTTTATGTGCCGTTCTGTAGTGCCGGGCTGTTGTAAGATGTCTGGATTTTTGCTTTACATATCCGGAGATGTTTAAGG
>JAKLIJ010000028.1 GCA_022709665.1 Bacteroidota bacterium | reverse complement strand
GGGGGCTGAAAAAGCTGCTCACCACCTATGTTGAAGCGCTTCCACAACTGGTCGACAGGAGGACAGGCAGGATTCACACTTCGTTCAACCAGGCCGTGGCTTCAACAGGCCGGCTTAGCTCAAACAATCCGAATCTTCAGAATATTCCGGTAAGGGACGAAAGAGGAAGGGAGATAAGGAAAGCTTTTATCCCTGAAGAAGGGAATATCTTTCTTTCTGCCGATTATTCGCAGATCGAGCTCAGGCTTATGGCTCACCTCAGCGGCGACAGCAACATGATAGCAGATTTCCTCTCAGGAAACGATATTCATGCAGCCACTGCTGCAAAGATATTCGGCGTCGGAATAAAGGATGTTACCAGGGAAATGAGAAGCAGGGCCAAGACCGCCAATTTCGGCATCATTTACGGAATATCATCCTTCGGCCTTTCGGAAAGACTTACCATTGGAAGGAAAGAAGCAAAGGAACTTATTGACGGATATTTCAATTCATATCCCGGCGTTAAGAAATACATGGATGAAAGTATCAGGAAGGCAAGGGAGACAGGTTTTGTGACAACCATGTTCGGGCGAAGGAGATATCTTCGCGATATCCAGTCGAGGAACCAGGTTGTGAGGGGTAATGCCGAACGAAATGCGATTAATGCCCCCATTCAGGGCACTGCAGCCGATATAATCAAGATAGCAATGGTTAGGATCCATGAAAGGCTTAAAGATGAAAAATACGCTTCAAAAATGATTTTACAGGTTCATGACGAACTTATTTTTGAAGCTGTGCCCGGCGAGCTTGACAGGCTTCAGGAGATGGTTGTCCGTGAGATGTCGGATGCGGCCAGGCTCGATGTGCCGTTAAAAGTCGATTACGGAACGGGAAGTAACTGGCTCGAGGCTCACTGATCAGGAGGTGGCTGACGGGGAAAACATAGATGCCCGGGGCGGATTAAAGTAAATGGTCTGGAAAGAATTATGGAGATTGAGGTATTGTTTTTCGGGGTGCTGGCAGAATTCACAGGGATTCGCCGGAAGCATTATTCAGGTATTCAGTCATACTCCGACCTGATGCACAGGATATGTGATGAATTTCCGGGAATTGACCAATTTACTTTCAATGTAGCGGTCAACAGAGTTCTGGTAACAGGGAACCCGCTTTTGAAGGATGGAGATGAACTGGCGGTGATGCCCCCCTTTGCAGGAGGATGAAAAGCAGCGTTAATTTATTAATGATAAATTTATTACCATGCGTTTAATAAAGGGTCCGGTAACAGCCGGCATCATCTCTGAGCTGATTGCCAAAGGCGGCGAAAGAAAGGAATGCGGCGCTCATTCTCTCTTCCTTGGACAGGTAAGGAACGATCTGTCGGGCAGCAGGCATGTAAGGGCGATAGAGTACTCTGCCTATGAAGAAATGGTCATAATGGAGGCTGAAAAGATCAGCAAGACTGTACAGTCGGAGTATGACGATGTAAGAGCCCTTGAGATAATCCATTCGAAGGGCGTTGTAAATGCCGGTGAGATATCGCTGGTGGTTCTTGTATCGGCAGGTCACACTGAACAGGCAACCGGAGCCTGTGCTAAAATCGTGGGGCTTGTGAAGGAAAAGCTTCCCATCTGGAAGAAGGAGATCCTGGAGGATGAACCTTCTCAGCCCGCAGAAGAATGATTACTGTCAGACGTTCACATCATCCCCGTGACCGGAGCCGTATCTGAAAACTGACATGATTGCATTGTCTTCACGGGTTATCAGGATTGATCCCGATCGACCCTGGAGAATGGATTTGTATTCATCGCCTCTTTTAAGTATTTCGACTGCTTTCATAACCTGTTCGTCAGTGCCAAGGCTGTATTTTATAGATCCTTCCTCGTAGTAATACCTTCCGATTATCTCATCGGCAAGAAGTTCGCTTATTTCATTCCTGAAGGTAACAAGGTCGTTTTCGAGTGTATGTCTGAGATCGTTCTGGAGTTCAGTGAAGAGATCCTTGTGCAGTTCATAGTATTTTTCCTTTTTAGCATTTGAGATAAGCTCATTCAGCGACAATTCGGTTATGGTGCTGTAGCTGAAATTACGTTCCCTGAGGAAGTTGGTGAAATCAGTATAAATCTGGTCGCTGACAATAAACTTTTCCGGTGACTCTGGTGCGGGATTATTCCAGAAATACCTGGTTGCATAATCAAAAATAAAATTTCTCATATACAGCTCGGCGGCAATCTGGCTGAGAGAGGAGGGAACAACATCAACATCGGGTGTTATGCCTCCTCCGTCCTTCACCACTCTTCCGTTGCGGGTACGGAATTCTGAAATAAGGGAATCAGGGATTATTCCCACGCTTCCGTCCTCGTTGGGGTGAGAGAAGTCGAGAGCCTGTATGCATCTTCCGCTGGGGATGTAGTATTTTGCAGTGGTTACTTTGAGCTGGGTGTTATAACTGAGGGGCCTGGTGATCTGAACCAGTCCCTTTCCGTAGGAACGTTGTCCGACTACAACTCCCCGGTCGAGGTCCTGTATAGCTCCTGCAACGATTTCAGATGCTGAAGCCGATCCCCTGTTTATTATCACAGCAAGGGGGATATCCTGATCAACTGCAGCCTTTGAAGTTTTAAATGATTCATCAAACTGTTTCACTTTCCCCTTCGTTGATACGATCTCATTTCCGGGGCCTACGAAAAGGTTCACAATATCGACTGCTTCTGTCAGAAGGCCTCCGGGATTGCTCCTGAGGTCGAGAATTATTTTTGCTGCTTTCTCATTTTTCAGTTTTATTAAAGCATTTCGTACTTCCTCGGTGCAGTTTTGGGTGAAATTAGTGAACCTTATGTATCCTGTTTCCTGATCTATCATTCCGTAGTAAGGGACGGAAGGGATCTCGATTTTTTCCCTCCTGACCGGTATTACCATTTCCTTTCCGTTCCTTTCAATTGTGAGGTTCACAGTTGTTCCCGGATTGCCCTTCAGCTTCTGGCTGACAAGCTCGGTATCTGCATTCTCCAGGGAAACTCCGTCGACTTTTTTAAGAAGGTCGCCTGCCCTTACTCCTGCCAGGTCAGCAGGAAAACCTTTATAGACCAGTGAAATTACCACATATTCGCCTCCTCCCCTTATCAGCGATCCGATACCCCCGTATTTGCCTGTTGTCATAAAGGCAACTTCCTCGCTTTCAGATTCGGGGTAGTAAACCGTATAGGGATCGAGAGTTTTCAGCATATTATCTATGCCTGTTTTTACAAGCTTGTCAGGATTGAGGTCATCAACATAGAAGGTGTTGAGTTCCCTGTAAAGAGAAAGGAAGATATCGAGGTTTTTAGCTATTCTGAAATCTCTTGTTTCCTGGGTTGCCAGGAAGGAGATGCTTAAGCCCGCCGAGATAATTATGGCAGCAACTATTAAAAACCTGACCGGTCTTGTCTTTTTCATTTCCTTCTGATTAATGGAGTAAGGTAATACGGCGCGAAAATAAGAAGAAATTAATGCAATGAGGCTGGTATAGAAATATTTAAAACAAATTTAACTTTTTACGTGAATGGATTCGGCGCTTTTGCAAAGTTTTTCTATCACCTCTTTGACTGATCTGTCGATTGAGCTGAAGTCTTCGATCCGGCTGCCGCGGTAAATAATCATAAAAGCAATGTTGATGTTTCTTTTTCTCAGGAGAGACTGGAGTGTTTGTTTTCTGCGGCGGTACGATTCCCTTATCCTTCTTTTAATCAGGTTTCTGTCGGTGGCATGCCTGAATCCCTTTTTCGGAACGCTTATGGCTATCCGGGCCGGGGAGGATAGGGGATCTGACAATATCATCCAGACCACTCTGAACAAGGGATTGTGGAATGAATTTCCTTTTTCGAACAGTTCCTCGATAAGGCTGTTTTTACAGAGCCTTTCATCCCTTGAGAATGTCTGCCTTACGCCTTTTTCCATCTCAGAGTCTGATTTCCCCGGGATGTCTCGCAAAATGGTTCCGGACCGGGAAGCCGGAACAGAAAAAAATCTATTTGCAGTTTCTGTTAAAATCCTTCAGGTACTCATCGAGAGCCATGGTCATTGACGGAGCCTTGGGATTGGGAGCATTGATATCCAGCCTAAGTCCTTCCTGTTCTACAGCGCTTGCCGTAGTTGGTCCGAAGGCAGCGATCTTAATTTCCCCCTGAACGAAATCGGGGAAGTTTTCCTTAAGCGATTTGATTCCCGAGGGACTGTAAAAGACAAGAATATCGTAATCGAAATCCCTGGAATCATTAAAGTGATTGCTTATGGTCCTGTAGAAGGTTCCTATTGTATATTTGATACTGTTTTTGTCGAGGATCTCCGGTATCTCGGCATTATGCGGCTCGGGAAGCGGTACCAGGAAATTATCCTCACGGTGCTTGATGATCAGATCGACCAGGTCCTGGAATCTGGATTTGCCGTGAAAGATCTTGCGTTTTCTGTAGACAATGTATTTCTGCAGATAGAAGGCAACGTTTTCTGTTATGCAGAAATACTTCATGGTATCGGGCACGCAGATCCTCAGTTCGCTGCAAATCCTGAAGAAATGGTCTATCCCTGTTTTGCTGGTAAATATTACGGCAGTAAAATCGAGGATATTGATTTTCTGCTGGCGGAAGTCCTTTGCCGATACACCCTCGACCTGCACGAAAGGCCTGAAGTCAATCCTCAGGTTATATTTTTTTGCCAGGTCGTAATACGGGGATTTCGAATTGTTAGGTTCTGGCTGAGAAACCAAGATTTTTTTTATTTTCAATTCTTTATTGTTTAAGTTTTACTTCTGAGGTAATTAGTCTCATGATAAACCAAGCTGGCTGAAATACCTTATCAGTATCAGAACAGGCAAAATTTCCAGCGCACAAAGGTACAAAATCAAATATAAAACTGAAATACTCCTTTTTATAAAAATCGCAAACAATCTGAATACACGTAAAAGGTAGAAGATGGCTAACAGTGCGATACCGGCTCCGAGAAGCATTTTTTGAGGCAGAACGAAAGTATAGGCAAGCATTATCACTATGGCAAGCAGCAGAACCGATACGAACCTGTAGGAGTTATACACCGTTACCAGGTATTCATCGAACACCTCATGCCTGTCGCTCAGGCTGCCGGCGGCCAGGCACAGGAAGTGTCGCATTGTGACAGCGGCAATAATGGCGCCGAGGCACAAAAGCATAAAGACAAATGAAGGAATATTCCCGGGGATCATGCCTCGCAGTTCGGCATAGGAGTAAATGAAAAGAGCCATTACAGTGAACGTAACGAAGTTGAGGACAGTCGACTGCCATGTGAAGAGCGCCCCCGTATCGCGGGAGGATGATTCACTGATTCCCCGGAACAAAAAGAACCTTGTAATTTCAGTGAAGAAGTGACGGTTCATCGATTTTACAACTATCCAAAGGTAAGCACAAAGAAATATTACTGCGACCAGCCAGTCGTGGTGAAGAGGCCTGGAAGCTAACAGGCTTCCGTCTCTCAGACTGCCATAATTCACCACAGGCTGTTCAGTGTAAGCTGCATCAGCTTTTGCTTTTTCAGTAACGGGATAGAAAACCGGCTGCGAACGGTTGATATTACGGAAAAATCCCAGGGAATCGTAAAATGTGAAATCGGCTATGCTGTTCCGGGAGCAGACGGAAGTGGTATCGGTGATAACGACCTCAGCTTTCCTTGATGCCTGCCTGTACTTTTTCAGCGAGTCGGCAATCCTGATATGTTCAGGAACCTTGTCGAGCCGCCTGAAAACCGAATCGGGAAGCAACCGGTCAGCATCTATCCTGATGTTGATCTGCGGCCTTATGGTATCCTGTATTTCGGCGACAGTAATCATAATCCTTTGCGGAATAATCCACAAAAGTAATGATAATTAAAGATACCATGTAAGTTTTTGGAAATAACGGGATACTCAGAAATAGTCATTCCGGCTTCCGGAAATGTCGGCCAGTATATTGTTTGCAAGCCGGCTTGCTCCGATCCTGAACAGGGAATTGTTGATCCAGGCTTCCCCGAGTGAGTTTCTGACTATGTTGAAGTATGTAAGGGCATCATCTGTGGAGGATATTCCCCCTGCAGCCTTGAATCCCACCCTTATTCCGGTTTCGTCATAAAAATCCCTGATGGCCCGGCACATAATGTAAGCTGCTTCTGGTGTGGCTGACACCGGAGTTTTTCCTGTGGACGTTTTAATGAAATCTGCTCCTGCATCCATTGCAATCATTGAGGCCTTGAAAATATTATCATAGTCGCCCAGCAGCCCCGATTCAATAATAACTTTCAGGTGATTTTCGCCAATGGCTTCCTTTATTTCACTTATCTCTTCGGCGACCTGTTCAAAATCGTTACCGAGAAATGCTCCGACCGGCATTACAATGTCTATTTCGTCGGCTCCTGCTTCCACGGCCATCTTGCATTCCGCGACCTTGAGGCTTCTGAATGTCTGCGATGATGGGAAACCTCCTGCAACCGAGGCGATCCTGACATTTTTCGCAGTAAGCTTTTCCTTTACAAAGGATATGAAATTGGGATAGACGCAAATTGCAGCCACATTCGGGATATTTGAGAATCTTCCTGAAAAGCTGTTTACCTTTCCCGTAAGGTGAAGGATGGTGCTCTTGTTGTCGGTGGAGTTGAGGCTTGTCAGGTCGATTGAATTCAGAATACCCATCAGCAGGCGTTTGTCAGGAGCGCCTGAAGTCATAAGCGATACGGCCCTGAGTCCTTTTCTGATCTCGTTTTCCGACGGGGCCTTTTTTATAAGCTTTTCGTATAGTTTTGTCATATAGCTCAGGCTTTAGTGATTTTCCCCCTGCACAGGTGCAAAAAGGACGCGGTCAATATAATGCTTTTTGTTTTGATAAAAATTTAAATATTGATTTTTGTCTGAACAGGCTGATAAATTTCCGTCTGTCGGCAGCAACCGTTGGTGATCTGTCTTGGCAGTGTCATCCTGAGTCACGCAGCGACGAAGGATCTTCTTCACTTACCGCAGAATCACCTCCTGTTCCTTGCCAGCGAGGCAAATATCCCCAGTAACGACAGGGCTGCAAAAATGACGAAGCCTGTTTTCATTCCTGAGATGAATCCGGTATGGGTTGCCGGGTTGATGGTCTGGTTACCAATGAAGAGAGAGATAAGCATCATGGCGATTCCCATGGAGAACATCTGTCCCACCATTCTCATTGTGCCAACCACTCCGGAGGCGACTCCAAGGTAACGTTTTTCAACAGAACTCATTATGGCATTGGAGTTTGGTGAGGAGAAAAGCCCGAAACCGATACCCAGCACTGTTAACAGGATAACAATTGTGCTGATGGGAGTATCCGGGGTCAGAAAGCAAAGTGCTATCAGACCTGCAGCAGTGAACCCCATTCCCACGGAAGCTATTTTTCCGGGATCATGTTTGTCCGAGAGTCTTCCTGCAACCGGAGAAAGCAGAGTCATTGCAATCGGCTGTGATATCATTATCAATCCAGCTTCCCTGGCATCAAAACCTTTAAGGTACTGCAGGTAAAGGCTGACGAAAAAACCCACAGCGCTGGTAGCCGAATAGTTTATGAGAGCTGCCATGCCCGAAAAGGCAAATATCCTGTTCCGGAGGATAAGCCGTATATCAAAAACCGGATTTTTGGTTTTTCTTTCAAAAATAACGAAGATGGTTCCGAGGAATGTCCCTGAGGCAAGAAAAATCCATCCTGCTGCTGAGGGCAGTTTTGAGAACCCGAACATTAACCCGAACAGAGCCAGACCGTATAAAAGTGAACCAGTAAGGTCGAATTTCTCGTTTTGTGATTCAGCCCATTCTTTTTTAATTTGTGTAGTGACAAGAATTATAGCGGCAATGCCAAAAGGTATCAAAAACACGAAGAGACTCCTCCACCCGAAATACCGGGTCAGAAGGCCTCCTATTATCGGGCCGGTCGACAGTCCAAGGTAAACGGCTGTCACATTTATCCCAAGCGCCCTTCCCCTTTCTCCTGCCGGAAACACTGAAGTTATAATAGCCATGCTTGTTCCGAAGATCATAGCGCCCGCGATTCCCTGGATTATCCTGAAAGCTATCATAGAGGCCATATCGCGGGCAAGAGCTATTAGAATTGCCGACAGTGTGAATAGCGCCAGTCCGGCGGTAAATACTTTCTTTCTGCCGGCAATATCGGCAAGCCTTCCGAAAGGCAGAAGGAAGACAGCGGAAGAAAGGATGAAACTGCTTGTGATCCATCCCAGGCCAAGTGCACTTGCATTAAGGTCCTTTCCTATCGATGGCAGAGCCAGGTTGACGGCTGAACCAAGGAAGGGGGTAAGATAGGCCGCAAAAGCGGTCACTGCCAGAACTGATCTTTTAAATGCCTTATCAGTAATAACTTCGGTTGTTTCGTGCATAAAGTGCCGCTTGAAAATGTATGAGCCTGTTATTCTTTCTCTTTAGTATCGATTATTATTGTAACCGGACCGTCGTTGATAAGCTTTACCTGCATCATTGCTCCGAATTCCCCCGTGGCAACCTTCTTCCCCAGGAGACCGGACATGGTATTTACAAAGCTGTTATAGAGAGGGATGGCAGTTTCGGGTCTGGCAGCCATAATATATGAGGGCCGGTTTCCCTTTCTTGTTTTCGCGTGAAGGGTGAACTGGCTGATTATCATTACATCACCTCCTGTTTCGGTTACTGAAAGGTTCATTACACCAGACGAATCATTGAAGATCCTCAGCCGTGATATTTTTGCAGCGAGCCATTCCACATCATCGGTGCTGTCGGATTCTTCTATTCCCAGCAGCACAAGCAGTCCGGGACCGATTTCCGAATGTCTCCGGCCGCTGATATCCACCGATGCCCCGGAAACCCTCTGGATCACGCTTCGCATGCCTTGTACTTTTTATGGGGGTAAATATATACATTTATTATCTTTGAAGCCTTTAAAGCAATATCATGGATTTCATTACCATTGTAGCCGTTGCCCTTGGTTTGTCGTTCGACACTTTTGCTGTTTCCCTTTCGTTCGGAGTTGTACGTAACAGAATCATTTTTCGTGATGCCTGCCGGTTTGGTTTTCTGATGGCTGTTTTTCAGGCGGGATTTCTGGTTGTGGGGTATTTTCTGGGTTCGCTTGTCAGCGATTTCATGAAAGCCGCCGACCACTGGGTTGCACTGGTTCTTCTGGCGATCCTTGGAATCAGGATGGTAATTTCAGGGCTGAAGAATGAAAGTGAAAAAGATGTCATGACAGATTATAATAATCCGATGGCTCTTGTATCGATGGGTGTGGGGACCAGTATAGACGCCTTTGCAGTGGGGATCAGCTTTGCGCTTCTAAGTATCAGGATATGGTATTCTGCAATTATCATAGGGGCAGTGACTTTTCTTGCATCCATGACAGCTATAAGGATAGGCAAATCGGCTGGAACAAGGCTTGGCAGGAGGGTAGAAATTATTGGAGGGCTCATCCTGATAGCGATAGGGCTGAAAATTTTCCTGGAGCATGTCCTGGGAGCTTGAATTACAGGCATGTACACAGATCAGTTGTTCCTGCAGTCTGTTAATCAAGAGGGATCATAAACCGTTCTCTGTTCTCGAAGACAGCCATTTCAGAATAACCCACACTCTTTAGAAGTTCGTATGCTTCATCGAAATACTGAGCCACCCTTACCGGCATGTGGGCGTCGGAATTGACGCAAACCGGAACGTTTTCCTCATAAAAGATCCTCAGATATTTCCTGTCGGGGTAAAAATCACCGACAGGCCTGTTCCTTCCGTTGGTGTTGATCTCAAATGCGACATCGTACTTTTTTAAACTATGTGCCAGTTTCCTGTAGAGAGGTTCAGGATCTCTTTCCGGCCTGAATCCGTAAATGGTCACCAGATCACAATGCGCAATGATATCGAACAATCCCGAGGCGGCAGCTGCTTCCACATGTCCGAAATAATCCCCGTACAGGCTGTCAATGTTCTTCCCGTTGTAGAATTCCCGGCCAAGGTCGACTGTTTCATCTCCCAGGTAATGGACCGATCCGATCACATAGTCGAGTTTCAGTTTGCTCAGGAAGTCATTTAATTCTTTTTCCCTGCCGGGGAAGAAGTCAACTTCAAGGCCTTTTCTGATTTTTATGCTGTCGGCAGTCCGGGCAAGTTTCGAAATATGCTTCAGGTAAGGAGCTACCCGTGGGGCGTTCATGCTCCAGTTGAGGGCATCCTCCCTGAACATGGTGAGATGGTCGGCAAAGCCGATTTCCTTTAGCCCTGCCTCAAGGGCATGGCTGATATATTCCTCAGGGGCCGACTTCCCGTCGCTGAACGTTGAATGTATGTGATAATCAGTTCTGTAGATCATATCTCATAAATAAGTTGGCATAGAGAGGTGACAGGCATGAAAATAAGTCTAAATTTTCCAATAAAACAAACAGGCCGGGTTAAAGTCAGACTGAAAACTTTAACTTTGTGAAAAACGCATCCTGGTGGACGACAAGATAAAAACCTGTTTATGCGAGCACTGTGAATTCAGGGATATTGTGTTTGCTTCCCTTGGCGAACACGATATACGTGAATTATGCGATCACAAGGTGGAACGTCCTTTTTCGAAGGGAGATGTGATAAGCCGCCAGGGAGATCCCATCACCCATTTTAAATACCTGAAAAGCGGGTTGGTGAAACTTTACCGGGTCACAGAAGACGGTGAACAGCAAATAATTACGATCACCAGGCCTTTTGAGTTTATCAGCACTATGAGTGTCTTTGGGGGCGACAACTACAAGTATTCGGTAGCTGCCCTGGAAGATTCGGTAGTGTGTTCTGTAAAGATCGATTTCATTAAGGAACTGTTTTTGAATAACAGCCGGTTCGCCCTTAATCTGTTTGCAAGGGTCTCGAAAATCAGCGAAAAAATTATTGGACAAACACTCGATATAAGGCAGAAGAATCTGGCCGGCAGGGTGGCTTATGTTCTTCTTTATCTGATGAGGGACATATTCAAATCCCGGATTTTTGATATCCCTGTATCGCGGAAGGAGATTGCCGACTTTATCGGAATGAGTACTGCAAATGTGATACGCACACTTTCCGATTTTAAACGTGACGGGATAATCAGAACGACAGGAAAGACAATCGAGATAGTAGATGTTGACAAGCTGGATATAATATCGAAGAGGGGGTAATTTGCACCAGATACAGCTTTTTGCAATTATTTCGTCAAAATAAATTACTTTAGGGGGCAAAATTTTCAAAAATGGTTTCAAACAAAAATAAAAAGCAGAAGGTCATGGCAGAAGTCAAAAAAACAAAAGGAGTGATCGCGATCCTTACAGGCGGGGGTGATGTCCCGGGACTCAACCCGGCAATAAGGGCGGTTACAATAAGGGCAAACAGGGAAGGGTACAAGGTTATCGGCCTCCGCAGGGGATGGGCCGGCATAACCGAACTCATAAGGGATAACAAGGCCGACAACAGCAACTGTTACCAGATTCTTACGGATGATATAGTGAACAAGGCCGGCCGTACCGGCGGAACCTTTCTTCACACCTCGAGAACAAGGCCCAGTCACATGTCGAAGGGGAATGTTCCGGATCATCTGAAAACGGCCTACAACGCAGAGATGAACGATCTCACCCCCGAAGTCATAAAGAACCTCGAATGGCTGGGTGTGGATTATCTTATACCTATTGGCGGGGATGATACACTGAGCTACGGTGTTCATCTTTACAAAAAGGGAGTAAAAGTCGTGGCAATTCCAAAAACCATGGATAATGACGTTCCCGGAACTGACTACTGCATCGGATTCAGCACCTGCGTAACCAGGACCATTCAGATGACAAACAGTCTGAGGACTTCGGCCGGATCGCACGAAAGGCTTCTTGTTCTCGAGGTATTCGGACGTTATGCCGGTTACACTGCAATGCTTCCAACTATGGCCGGAGCAGCTAACAGGTGCGTTATCCCCGAATATGAGTTCGATATCGACCATCTTGCAAAGCTTCTTATTGAGGACAGGAACCACAACCCCAGCAAGTATTCGGTTGTTCTGGTATCGGAAGGCGCTATGTTCAAGGGTGGACAGATGATTTTCTCAGGTCAGGAAAAGGATGCATACGGTCATGCAAAACTCGGAGGGATAGGCGATCTTGTTTCCGATCAGCTCAAAGAACTTTCACCCAAGTACAACAATGGAAAAACTATTAACTGCATAACCCAGAAACTTGGTTACATGGTTCGCGGAGGCGATCCCGACGCTCTCGACTCGATAGTTCCCATGGCTTACGGCAACCTGGCGCTCGACCTTATACTTAAGGGGCTTCACGGCAGGATAGTGGTTCTCAAGAACGGAAGGTATGACAATGTTCCCATCGATGTGGTTACCTCCTCGAAGAAGGTAGTCAATGTTGCGGAGCACTATAATACAGAGAGGCTGAGGCCATTCTACCACAGCTTCGAGATGAAGCCCTTCCTGCTTATGGCATCGGATAATTAAAAGAGGCATTCAGATATTAAAAAAGAGACCTGAGGGTCTCTTTTTTTTGCTCTGACGGGACTGAAGTCCCAAAAAAAGGGGGGTGGGGGTCCTTACCGTCAGCTGAAGCTGACGGTAACGGAAGAAGTTATTCCTTCTGACTTTCGGGATTAAAGATTATATATTCGAACAAGTAACTCTCTTATTGCAGCTACCGGTTTTGTTTGTAACACGCACTGCGCTGAAAACTCTTCCTTTTGCTGTCGGCTTTGTTTGCATTAATCACCGCAATGGAAACTCTTCCTTTTGCCGTCGGCTGAAGCCGACGGTCAGAAGTCTCCCTTTCTTTTTTGGGGCTTTAGCCCCCTCCGCTTTATTCTTAAAAATCCCTATTTTTGCCTAAATTAAATTCAATTGACAACCGGCATAGTAGTCAAATCCGTGGGAAGCCGCTACAGAGTGCTCACCACAACAGGGGATACAATAGATTGTGTTCTCAGGGGAAAACTCAGGGTAAAGGGAATAGATACGACAAATCCGGTTGCAGTGGGCGACAATGTACTGTTTGAACTCTCTGACGACAGAAAGTACGGCCTTATAACAGAAGTCCTCGAACGGCGCAACTACATCCTCCGTAAGTCCTCTAACCTGTCGAAACAATCACAGATAATCGCAGCAAACCTCGACCAGGCTCTCCTGGTTGTTACCGTTATACTTCCCAAAACCCAGGTGGAATTCATCGACAGGTTCCTGGCCACAGCCGAAGCCTACCGTATTCCTGCTGTGATCATCTTCAACAAGACCGACCTCTACGGCCCTGAAGAAGCTGAAACGATGGAAGAACTTATCTCAATGTATGAAAGAGTGGGATACCGGTGTCTCAGGCTCTCTCTTCGTAACGGATCGGGGGTCCCCGGACTTATAAGCCTTATGAAAGGAAAGGTAAGCCTTATATCGGGTAATTCGGGAGTAGGCAAGAGCACTCTTCTCAACATTCTTAATCCGGAGCTTAAACTCCGGACTGAAGAGATATCGGATTACCACAAGCAGGGAAAACATATAACAACCTTCCCCGAGATGCATCCTCTTCCTTTCGGAGGATTTGCGGTCGACACTCCCGGGATAAGAGGTTTCGGGGTTGTGGATATGGAAAGGAACGAGATTTATCATTTTTTTCCTGAGATATTCAGGGCGGCTGAGGGATGCAGGTTCTACAACTGTCTTCATCTCGACGAACCCGGTTGTGCTGTAAGGCAGGCGGTGGAGGAAGGTGAAATAAACTGGCTCCGGTACAGGAGTTATATTAGTATTTTAAATGATGAAAATACTAAATACAGGTAAAATCAAGTTAATACCATGACCATGTTTACTTAGTCTGACAACAAGGGTACCAAATATGAAGAAAATATTGATTATTGTCATATCGGCATTTATGATAATAGTTTTTGCTAATTTCTTCTATTACAAATCCTTGTACAACAAGCAGAACAGCAGCAGGATCTCATATCTCGAAAGGCAGGCCGGATCGGCAGGCCGCTATACCGACAGTATAAACAATAACTTCTCATCCGACATCAGGCAGGTAATTCTTAATGATGACATAAGTTGTTTTTTTTCAGGCGATCCGGCCTGCAGGATACGCACCATCGACCGGATGAAGCTTTTCTTCACCCGTTACGAAGATCTTGTTACCGGGATCAAGTTATACGACAATAAAAGGAATGAATTCACCCTCAAGAAGGATGAGACAGGGATCAACTGGCTGGAACAAAATTTTATACTTCATGTCCAGGATGAGATCGTACTTGAGGAGCAACTGGTTCAGGGAAGCCGCAATTATTCCTGGTATGTTCCTGTAATCGAAAAGGACATTCCTTTCGGGAATATAGTAGTTGAAGTCGACTACCAGAAGTTTTTCACCAGTCTGTTCAGCAAGACGGCACTCAAAAATTATCAGTGGCAATGGGTTCTGAACTCCGAAGGCAAAACGGTTTTCAGTAACAGTGGAGAAAACCTGAGCTATACCTCGATGAAAAGGATATCGGGAATTTTTGAGAACCGGGAACCCGAGTCGCTTATTCACAGGGCGGAAAGCAGTGGCAAAACCTTTGAGCTTATTTCTTCATATTATAAGACAGCCCTTCTGAACATCGACTTATGCCTGGTTTACTCATCCCCGGTTGACGGATTCAGGAAATACATCATAATGAATTCAATCCCGTTGATTTCGGGAACTGCGGCCGTGATGCTTATCCTGCTCTTGTTCCTGAGGTGTATTATCAGTGAACGCAAAAGAGAGAGTGAGAAACGCGAATCGCTCGAGAAGATGATCTCAAGAATTGTTGAGGAGATGCCTGCAGGTGTTGTGATTTACAACCGGAAAAGAGAGATCCTCAGGGCAAACGGGAAAGCGGCAGAGTATTATGAGTATTCCGGTGCAGACTCTATGAAGGGGAAATTGTTCCCGGAACCCTCAGGAACCGATGAAAACAATTATTTCTCGAAACACCTGGGAGCTGCCTTCAGCCCAGAACAGTTTGTTATTCTCAGGAAGGAAGAAGGGGAGCTTATTCTGTTCCGTACAGGTATTCCGGTTACATACAATGGCGAGGAGGCAACGATGGACATGCTTGTGGATGTAACTATGCTGGAATCGGCACGGAAGCAGGAAGCCAGCGCCAGCACAGCTAAATCGGAATTCCTTGCACGCCTGAGCTATGAGATCAGAACTCCGCTTAACGGTATAATAGGCATGGCCGACATACTGGAAAAGCAGGATCTTCCTGATGAATCAAGAAGTGTTCTGGGGCTCCTTCGACGTTCGGGCGAGGTGCTTATGAACATAATAAACGATATTCTCGACTTCTCAAAAATAGAATCCGGCAGGATGATCCTCGATGAGGTCCCGTTCAACCTTCGTGAGGAGGTTGTTTATTGCTATGATCTTGCCAGAACAAACATAGATGAATCGAGGGTCAGCCTGATCTGCAACGTTGAGGAGAATGTACCCGATAAAGTGATAGGAGATCCTTTCAGACTCAGGCAGATACTTACAAACCTTCTGAATCATTCAGCCGAGAACACTTCCGACGGAAAGATAAGCCTTGTTTGCAGCCTGCTTGACAGCGGCGGTGAAACACTGAAGCTCGGTTTTGAACTTAACGACACGGGTAAGAGTTTCGACAGGACAACTTTAAAAAAGATATTCGGAGATTATGTTACAGTGGAATCCAAAGTCCACCAGGAAGATGATGAAACAGGTTTTGGGACAATACTAGCGAGGCATATTGTCGGACTTATGGGAGGTGAATTATCCGCTGTCAGTCCTTCCGGGCTTGACGGGGACAAGGGAATCAGGGTCAGTTTTTCAATAACTCTGTATCCCAACGACAAACCTGTGAAGAACCTGAATTTCGATTCAATAACCTTCTTTGGCAATATAAGGACGCTTGTTATAACAGGCAGCCAGAACCGGGATGAGGAGATATTGGGATCTCTTCACAAACTCGGGCTTGCACTTACAGTAACTGCATATCAGAAATCAACTGCGAATCAGATCAGGGAAAACCTGAAGCATAACGGTAAACGCTACCAGCTTCTTGTGATACTCGACGACAGTGAATTCGACGGGTTCACAGTTGCAGGCGAGATATCAGCGAGCGGTCTGTCGGGTGAATTTATTATCATGATGATCAGTTCTGATGATGAGAAGGGGAATTTCCGGAAATGTGTTGTTTCGGGAATAGATCATTATCTGGTAAAACCGTATGAACTGAAAGAGCTTTATGAAACAATAAAGACCAGTTTTCCCCAGGTCGACAGGTCTGTTCCTGCTCCCAAGAATGAACCGGTGAGAAGGGATCTGAGAATACTGGTGGTCGAAGACAACAAAATGAATCAGAAAGTGATAGGCACTATGCTGAAAAGCCTGGGTTACTCCTTCGATTTTGCCGACGACGGGTTTGCAGGTTACATACAGGCAAAAACCCGCCGTTATGATGTAATTTTCATGGATCTTATAATGCCGGAGATGGATGGCTTTGAATCGGCCAGAAAGATACTGGAATTCGACAATACAATTCTCATTGTGGCTTTTACTGCTGACAACCTGCCTGAGTCGAAGAAAAAAGCGGAAATGTCGGGAATAAAGGAATTCATTCCAAAGCCCCTCAGGATAGATGATCTTAAAAAATTCTTTTCCAGCCACTTCATTAAAAATTAGCAATACTTGCTTAAGTTTGCCCACTGGAATTAAATTCATCTATGGTAACGGGGCAGAGCAACAAGACTGGTATAATTCAATTCCTCGACCTTTCAGAGGGCATTCCGGTCGTTGATGTAAGATCACCTTCGGAATTCAGGACAGGTCATATCCCGGGCGCACATAACATACCTCTTTTCGATGATGCCGAAAGGGCAGAGGTGGGCACCAGGTATAAAAAGGAAGGCAGCCTGAATGCCATTCTTGAAGGAATAAAGCTTTCGGGCCCCTCAATGCATTTGAAGCTCAGGGCGGCGCTGGAGGTCGCCGGCGAAGGAAAGAAGCTTCTGGTTCATTGCTGGAGGGGTGGAATGAGGTCGGAAGCTATGGCCTGGCTCTTCTCCCTTGGCGGTATTGAAACCATTGTTCTGGAAGGAGGTTATAAAACCTACAGACGTCATGTCCTTGATCAGCTGGCAGAAAAGAGGAATATGATCATTCTGGGAGGACTGACAGGCAGCGGTAAGACTCATATCCTTAAACATATAGAGGGGAAAGGACATCAGGTCATCGATCTCGAGGGACTGGCGAATCACAAGGGCTCGGCTTTCGGATCGCTCGGTCAGTCTGAACAGCCTTCGTCTGAACATTTTTCAAATCTTCTCTATGAACGGCTTCGACATATCGATCCTGACCGGCCGGTATGGCTCGAGGATGAAAGCAGGAATATCGGAATGGTTTTCATGCCGGATGAATTCTATCTTAATATGCAGAACAGCCCGGCTATTATTTTAGTAATGGATATTAAAACCCGGCTTCCCAGGCTGTTGGAGGAATATTCCGTTTACCCACCCGGCCTGCTTCTTCAGTCGATAATGAAGATCAGCAAAAGGCTTGGGGGCGACAGGACCAGGGAAGCTGTTGATGCAGTTGACCGCGGGGATTTTGCAACGGCAATAATCATAACCCTTCAGTATTACGACAAAGCGTATATGTACAGTCTTGGGAAAAAACCTCAGGAGCTCCTTCAATATATTAATACCGATACTGATGAAGTGGAGGTCAATGCCGGCAGGATACTCGAAGAGGCAGTCCGGATAAGGAAGTGATCGGATTGTTTTATTGCCGGTGGCGCTCCAGGGCATCCACCCAAAGGAATACCTTATCGGAACGCCGTACCGGTTCCGGGGTTGCCAGAGAACAATACTCTCCTTTCATCGCTTTCTCAGTCTCCTTCAGGTCGACCCTGATCTCTCCGGCCGCGAATTCGATGACACCGGTTGTCGGGCCCGTTATCAGCAGGGTTTGTCCCTTTTCAAGATCACCGTTCTCAAGTTTGATCTCAGCCACCCCTATTTTAGCGAAGTAGTTGGTTACTTTTCCCAGGTATTCCTTCCTTTTTGTAGCCGAGGAGCCATAACGGGAGTTCCATTCTCCCAGCCTTTGTCCGAGGTAATAGCCGTTCCAGAAACCGCGGTTGAAGACGGAGGCAAGCTTTTCACTCCAGAAAGCGATTTTCTCTTCATTATACGAGCCTTCGGCGACCGATCTTACAGCTTCATCATAGCATGATGTTACGGTACGCACGTATTCTGGCGACCGGGCCCTGCCCTCGATCTTGAAAACGCTCACACCGGCATCAATGAGACGGTCGACGAATCCGATTGTGCAGAGGTCCTTTGGCGACATTATATAATCGTTGTGGATCTCAAGTTCGTGGCCGGTTTCCTTTTCGGTTACAATGTAGGCTTTCCGGCAGGTCTGCCTGCATTTCCCCCTGTTGGCCGACATTCCCGTTTCGTGCAGGCTCATGTAGCATTTGCCGGACGTTGCCATGCACAGTGCGCCATGGACAAACATTTCCACCTTCATGAGATCACCATGGGGGCCTCTGATATCCTGTTCCCTGATCATCCGTGATATCCGGCTTACCTGGTCGAGGTTCAGTTCTCTTGCAAGCACTGCCACATCGGCCCATTTGGAATAAAAGCGAAGAGCTTCTATGTTGGTTATGTTCAGCTGAGTAGAGAGGTGGACCTCCATCCCGGCGTCGAAGGCGTACCTTATCACCGCCAGGTCGGATGCAATTATTGCTGTTATTCCGTCGGCTACGGCAGAATCGACAACCCGTTTCATCTGATCGAGTTCCTCGTCAAACACTACCACGTTGAGTGTCAGGTAGCTTTTTACGTTGGAATCCCTGCAGATTCCGGCTATCCTTGTAAGGTCGTCAATGGTGAAGTTTATAGATGAGGCAGACCTCATATTCAGGTCGCCTGCTCCGAAATAAACGGAATCAGCGCCTCCCTGTATCGCAGCCATCAGTGACTCGTACGATCCGGCAGGAGCCATTATTTCAATATCTTTCCGGTTCATCCGGGAGGTGTTAAGATGTTTACGGCAAAGATCACACAATTCCGGTTTTCATCATAATCCTGATGCAGGTTCCTTTCCCCGGTTCGGAAGATCTGACAAAGATTTTTCCGTGGTGATATTCTTCTATGATCCTTTTGGCCAGCGACAAACCCAGGCCCCAGCCCCTTTTCTTTGTCGTGTAACCGGGAGAGAAGATCTTTTTCCACGACGACTTGGGCATTCCCTTTCCGGTGTCGGAAATATCTATCACCGCATATTTTTCTTCCTCTTCGACTTTAATTGTGATCTCGCCGTTGCCTTCCATGGCATCTATCCCGTTTTTGCATACATTTTCTATCACCCATTCAAAAAGAGCCGGGTTTACGGGCAGATTGATTTCATCATCGGCTGAGAAAGGAAGAACAAAGAGGACTTTTGAGGAGGATCTCGATTTAAGGTAATTGACTGAATTCTGGATAAGTGCAAGTATGTTTTCCTGTGTCAGGGATGGCTTTGATCCAATCCTTGAAAAGCGTTCAGTGACTTTTTCAAGCCTTTTGACATCAAGTGCAAGTTCCTTGGTAACCGGCAGATCGGGATAATTATTCTGAAGCAATTCCACCCATCCCGTAAGAGATGTAGTGGGTGTACCGAGCTGGTGGGCTGTCTCTTTCGACAGCCCGAGCCACACCCTGTTCTGTTCGGCTTTGCGTGATGAACTGAGGGCAAGGTATGAGACCAGTATGAACAGAATAATGAATCCGAGCTGAATAAAGGGGTAGTAGATCAGCTGGCTCAGTATGATGCTGTCCTTGTAATATATCCTGTTTGTTGAACCATTCCCGAGATCTATTATTATAGGCTGATTGTCGCTCTTCATCTTCTCGAGTTTCAAGCCCATTGTTCCGGTGTCTTCAATTTTGACCTGCTCGATGTTCCTGGTGGCAATTATATTGTCGGAACCGTCGGTGAGGATTACAGGTACGGTGTTATTGTTTTCGATTATTGACAGAAGGAAATCAAGGTTCTGGGTCGAATCGGCGCTGTTAATAAGTCTGGTGGCCTCAGCCCACATCTCAACCTTTTTCCTTTCCTCAGTTTTCAGGCTGCGGACAAGGAACTGTGTGTAAATAAGCGATCCCACGCCTATCAGTATGGCAAAGAGAAAAAGGAAGATCTGCCAGTTGTTGCGATTCCGGAAAATATTCAAGTGACTGTCGTTTTTCAGGTTAAAAAAATACTACTTCTTTTTAAAAAGCCTGTCAAGAAAACCCTCTTTTTTTTCTGCCGCAGGCTCCTCTGCTTCATCTTCTGCGGTCTCCGTCCCTTCCCAGGATATCCTGAACCTTGGCCGGGATTCCTTTTGATCCACACGTCCGGAATCCCTTCTATACAACCCGTACTCCTCCTTAATTATTGTTTTGAGTGTTTCTTTTTCTTTTTTCAGATTCTCCTTTAACTGGTTCCCCGCTGCCTTCATGTCATAGCTGACCTTTACGTCGTCTCCGTTCCCGTCGATACGGAGAAAAACCGATGTTCTTCCAAGGCCGTCATCCTGGATCTCACCGAAATCTTCAGAAGGCTTCCGGGTTTTCCTCGACTTCTTGCTTAGGATCTCGGAGAGCAGCATCTTTACATGATATTCATATTTGTTGTCGAATGTATGCTCCCCGTTTACCGACAGATCCACAGCCGACGACCTTATTTCCATCTGGGGGAGATAGAAAACATTTTTCTTGATAAAGAAATCATTCTCGAGTTTGTCGAACTTTATGTTCTGCAGTTCCGAAAGTTCAATGAATGATGAAAGAGCCTCGACGGGGTCGAAATTGACAAGTGCGCCGTCGGTAATGATGAATCTTCCTTCGGCGGCCATTGTATGTATGTCGGGATTCATAAGTGAATCGACAGGAAGTACCAGGGTTATATTTCCTGAAAGAAATCCCTCGAGGTTTTCGGCTTTGATAAACTCCTGGCCGAAATTGTTGAAAGTTGTGAAGGACTCGTTCACGTCAACGCCTGCGACTGCAAAGCTTCCCCTTCCCACAAAGGATTTGTCGGGATTCTGTACCACCAGTCCGTTTCCTGTAACTTTCCCCTTCTGTGAAGCCATTGAAAAAGATCTGAAATTCAGCATCCGCGGCCTTATGCTCA
>JAKLIJ010000027.1 GCA_022709665.1 Bacteroidota bacterium | reverse complement strand
TGATATTGCTGGTTCTGGTCTTTCTTACATGTCTGGGATCGGTATCGGTGTCAATTGCCAATATTGATGAAGCTGTAAAAGCAAATGCAACAGGAGACTCCTTTGTTTTTCTCAGACTTTTCACTGCTTCAGACGGTACACTGCCTTCATTTTTCGTATTCATCAGTTTTCTGGGACCGCTTCTCGGACTGATTATGGGCTTTGATGCCATTAATGCTGAAGAGAACAGGGGTACGCTTAGCCGAATCCTCTCTCAACCGGTCCACAGGGATTACGTTATCAATGCCAAATTTACCGCTGCAATTATTGTATTGACCGTGATGATGTTCAGCCTCGGCTTTCTGGTCATGGGAGCAGGACTTATTGCTACAGGGATTCCGCCCACTGCCGACGAGTTTCTTAGAATTGTGTTCTTCATCATTATCGGAATACTTTATATTTCATTCTGGCTCAACCTGTCGATCTTCTTTTCGGTAAAATTCCGGCAGCCTGCCACATCCGCACTTGCCGGAATTGCGACATGGCTTTTCCTGACAGTGTTCTACAGCATTCTGGTAAGCCTCATAGCCAAAGCGGCTCAACCTTCTGCCAATGCTTCGGCCGGCCAGGTCGCGGCATACCAGGAACTTGTGATGAACCTCTTCAGGGTGCTTCCCGGCCAGTTGTTCAGCGATGCAACAACAACGGTACTTGTTCCGACTGTGCGCAGCCTTGGCCCGCTCACAGTCGAAAAGATCTACGGAACAATTCCTGGATCACTTCCCCTCGGACAAAGCCTTCTGATAGTCTGGCCACAGATTACAGGACTGGTAGCCGCCACCGTTATCTGCTTCGTACTTTCCTATGTTTCTTTTATGAAAAGGGAAGTTCGTTCAAGATAGAATCCTGTTTGTGACATCATTGGTTTAACTTTACACTGCATTAATTGTTATTGTTAATACCATCATGATATAAGCAGTGTAAAATGACCGGGGAAGAAAATATTTCAAAGGATTCGGCAATCATGAAAACCGTGAGGAAACAGTTTCCTGTTGCCGGCATGTCGTGCGCTTCCTGTGCCGCAAACATCGAATCGGTGATAAAGAAGCAGCCTGGAGTTATTTCAGCTTCTGTAAACCTTGCATCCCAGATTGCTACGCTTGAATACCTTCCTTCAGATGTTTCTCCGGAAGATATCAGGGAAGCAGTGGTGTCGGCAGGATATGACCTGATTACAGGAGATCCTGCCCATGCAAAGGAAGAACATGAAAACCTTCAGCTTAAAACTCACAGGATGCTTCAACGCAAAGCCTTTACAGCCATAGTCCTGGCTGTACCGCTACTCCTGGTAAGCATGGTTTTTATGGAGATTCCGGGAGCAAATTTTATAATGTGGGGCCTGGCTACACCAATAGTCTGCTGGTCGGGATCCTCTTTCTTCATAAATGCATGGAAGCAACTGAAACACCGCCATGCGACAATGGATACACTGGTGGCTCTAAGTACTGGAATAGCTTATCTTTTCAGTGTGTTCAACATTCTTTTCCCTGAATTCTGGCACAGCAGGGGACTTCATGCACACGTTTACTTTGAAGCTTCGGGCGTAGTGATTGCCCTGGTCCTTCTGGGACGTCTTCTTGAAGACAGGGCGAAGGCAAACACCTCTTCCTCCCTGAAAAAACTGATTGGACTGCAGCCGCTTACCCTGTTTAAAGTAATGCCTGACGGTGAGATCCGGGAATTCCTGATCTCAAAAGTAAAACCCGGAGATAAAATTCTGGTAAGACCGGGAGAAAATATCCCGGTCGACGGAAAAGTAATATCCGGCATCAGCTATGTTGACGAAAGCATGATCAGCGGAGAGCCGGTTGCAGTGTTGAAGGAACAGGGTTCGGAAGTCTATGCCGGAACGATAAATCAGAAGGGAAGCTTTCAGTTTGTTGCTGAGAAAGTGGGATCGGATACACTGCTGAGCGGCATTATCAGGCTGGTTCAGGAAGCCCAGGGAAGCAAGGCTCCCGTTCAGAAACTGGTCGACCGGATAGCTGCCATTTTCGTTCCCTCTGTTGTGGCAATAGCTTTGATTTCATTTGTGATATGGCTTGTTGCCGGCGGGGAGGAGGGCTTTGCATCCGGACTGATGGCAATGATAACAGTTCTTGTCATTGCATGTCCCTGTGCCCTCGGCCTGGCAACTCCGACTGCATTGATGGTTGGAATAGGAAAAGGAGCAGAAAAGGGCATTCTGATAAAGGACGCCTCCGCTCTTGAAATGACTCACAGGATCAATTCAATAGTGCTTGACAAGACAGGAACAATAACTGAGGGAAAACCATCGGTAAAGATGATAAGGTGGGTGTCTGAAGATGAAGAGAAGAAAAGCCGCGATATGCTTTACAGCCTCGAGAAAATTTCAGAGCATCCCCTTGCCGCCGCTGTTGTGCGTTTTCTTGAGGAAAGTGCAACAAACATTCATGTCGAAAAAGCTGAAAGCATTACGGGAAAAGGAATAAGCGGCATAATCGGAGGGGAAATCTACTTTGCTGGAAGCTACGACCTTATAAACTCCAGGGGAGTTGTTTCCGATGAAAGCCTGAAGAAATTTGCCATGGAGGAGGAGGCTGATGCTTCCACGGTTATCTGGTTCTCCGACAGCAGAAAGGTGTTGGCTGTACTCTCTGTTTCAGACGCTGTCAGGGCTACTTCGCCGGAAGCAGTTAAGAAACTCGGAGAAATGGACATAGATGTTTATCTGTTAACCGGCGATAACAAAAGGACTGCCGAGGCCGTGGCAGAAAAAACAGGAATAAAACATTTCAGGGCGGGGATGCTTCCTTCGGACAAGGAAAATTTTGTAAGGGAATTGCAGTCGTCAGGCAGGATAGTAGGAATGGCCGGTGACGGTATTAACGACAGTCAGGCCCTTGCCCGTGCAGATGTCAGCATAGCAATGGGAAGAGGATCTGACATTGCCATCGATGCTGCAGGAATGACTATTATAGGAAACGATCTTTCAGTGATTCCGTCTGCTATCCGTTTGAGCAGGAACACTGTCAGAACCATAAGACAAAACCTGTTCTGGGCCTTTATTTACAATGTCATCGGCATCCCCATTGCAGCAGGGTCGCTCTACCCGTTTACCGGATTTCTTCTCAATCCCATGATTGCCGGTGCCGCAATGGCTTTAAGCAGCGTAAGCGTTGTAAGCAACAGTCTCAGACTTAAATATATGAAATGACATTCAGGAAGTTTTAAGCCGCCGGCTGCATGGTTCAACATGAATGGTGACAGTGAGGTTGGCATAGATGTCCTTCAGTTTATCCTCGATCATATCACAATATGAATGGGCATTTCCCACCGATTCATCCGCGGGTATCTCGATATGGAGGTCCACAAACCTGTAATTGCCTGCAACTCGAGTCCTGAGATCGTGGAAGTCAACTTTCATACCGCTGAGGTGTGTTTTAAGATCTTTGATCTCAGCTTCTGACCACGACGTATCGAGCAGCGGGGCAAAAGCCCTCGCAATGAGGTTATATGATTCCTTCAGGATGAAAAGAGCTACCAGTATGGCTATCACCGGATCGAGCCAGACTATACCGGTGAAATAAATGACTCCGAGTCCTGCTGCAACTCCAAGTGAGGTGTAGACATCAGTCTTAAGGTGAAGCGCATCCGCTTCAAGAGCCAGTGATCCGGTCTCACGAGCGACTTTATAGAGCCGGCGCGACACTATTATGTTTACAATGCCCGAAACAAGCATCACAAGCGCTCCTATCCATACTGCCTCAGGAAGAGAATGGCCTCCAGTGATCTTTTTCACTGCTTCAATAATAATAACTCCGGCTGCAATGAGAATCAGAACTCCTTCAATAACCCCGGATATGTTTTCAACCTTGCCATGACCATAAGGATGCCTGGAATCGGGAGGGGTATCGGAAACCCTTACTGCAAAAAAGGCTATCAGCGCCGCAACAAGGTCCATGGATGAGTGTATTGCTTCGGAAATGATACTTACTGATCCGCTTATGATGCCCACAATCAGTTTCATGGCTATAAGCAGCGAGTTAGAGAACACTGAGAGCCTTGCTATTCTTGTCTTTTTGATTGATATGTTTTCCATAACAATTTTTTATTCGCCGATTTTTCTGATATGATCCTTCACCTCACGTATCAGCCAACGTGGTGTTGAAGTTGCTCCGCAAATTCCTACAGATTCCTTTCCGTCAAACCACGATTTGTCTATCTCTTCAACAGATGAAATGAAATGTGTGTCAGGGTTAATGCTTTTACAGACCGAGTAAAGCATTTTACCGTTTGAGCTGTCCCTGCCGCTGACAAATATCACAGTGTCGTGGTCTGCGGCAAAGGCCCTGAGATTAGGTTCTCTTCCGGAAACCTGACCACAGATAGTGTTAAAAACAATAAAGTCGCGTTCCGGATCCAAATGACCCTTTTCTTTCAACCTGTCGAAGATAAGCTGCCTGATTCTTCCGAATTCGATTATTTCCATGGTGGTCTGGGAAAATAATGCAACAGGACGTGAAAAATCTATTTTTTCAATATCGTCAGCTTTTGAAATAAGCAAGCCTTCATTGTCTGTCTGGCCCAGCAATCCAATTACCTCCGCATGCCCTGGCTTTCCGTAGATAACAATCTGCCCTTTGTTCTGCCTGATTTCAATCCAGGTCTTTTTTATTTTCGACTGCAGCCTTTTCACAATCGGGCATGTGGCCTCTATGATGGTTATGTTGTTCTCAACAGCTGTCCGGTAAGTCTCCGGTGGTTCTCCATGAGCCCTAATGAGTACCTTACAGTCTTTCAGACTCCGGAAGCGGTCGTGATCGATGGTAATCAATCCCAGGGAAGTCAGACGCTTCATTTCCATGTCATTATGCATGACAGAACCCAGCGAATAAACGGTTTCTCCATCACGGAGAGCATTTTCAGCTACCTCTACCGCATTGTGAACACCAAAACAGAATCCTGATTTCTGATCAATTTCTATTTTCATTCAGCTTCTGACTGATAATTTTCATAACCCACTCCATCTGCTGAGCAACAGTCATCCTGCTGTTGTCCAGCACAATTGCATCATCAGCTCTCCTGAGGGGACTGATATCCCTGTTCTCATCGGCTATATCGCGGGAAATAATGTTCATCCTGACTTCTTCCAGGTCAACGTCAATATTCCTGCCCCTAAGCTCGTCAAACCTTCTTTTCGCCCTGATGTCAACAGAGGCCGTCATGAATATCTTCAGGTCGGCATCGGGAAATACAACCGTCCCTATATCCCTGCCGTCCATTACAATACCTTTGAAAACACCTATCTGACGCTGGAGTTCAACCATGCGGGCCCTTACTTCATGGATCTGGCTTATACGGCTGACAAATGAAGAGACTTCAATGCTTCTGATCTCCCTTTCAACGTTCTCGGAGTTCAGGAAAGTTTCATAGGATCCTATGTCGGAATTGTAAATAAAAGATATATGTATTTCGGCGAGATCTTCTATTATCCTTTCTGTCCGGGGCTCTCCGCCGACTAAATATCCTTTCCGGATGCAATAAAGTGTTACCGCCCGGTACATGGCGCCGCTGTCGATATATATATAGTTAAGCTCCGAAGCAATCGCTCTGGCAAAAGTGCTTTTACCGCATGATGCGTATCCGTCGATAGCTATTATAAGTCTTCTGTCCATTTCCTTTATCTTATGGCTGTTATTTCCTGAAGGGTGATGCCTTTCCGGATCTCCGGTCCGGGATTATTTCCTGATTCAGGGTGGTCGTACCAGCGTATATTTTTTGTGGGTCCAAAGTTACCAAATTTATTATCTGAAACTCCCTGAGAACTGATGCTCCTGTTTTTTAAACATCCTGCCGGGTATAAGGATCACCGAAATGGTGTTCGATGCTCCGGCCAGGTGATATGAAGCCCTTCCGAATTCAATCTCAGCCACTGCGGCATTAATGCCGAATCCCCACGAAAAGCCGGTTCCTGAAGACTTAAGGTCCGATTGAAGCTCGCTTCTCCTCTGGTGGTTGTACCCGGCGCTGAGCCAGAAGTTTTTGTGAGGGAAAAATTCCACGCCGGCAACAACATGGCGAAGAAGGTTTCCAGACAGATCTCCGGACTGAGTCTCATCTTCCCCGTCTGAAATGTTGTAGTCGTGTGTGAGATCGAACTTCTCGAGATGCCTCATGGTCAGAGAGAACCTGAAAGGAGCGTGCCTGAGGCGTGCGGAGAAGCCCGCAATGACCTCGAGGGGAAGACCGGCTTTCGCTTCCCCGGCATAGGAGGTCAGTTGCAGTCCGAGATTCCTGATTGCAAGTCCTGCAGATAGAAAATTCCCCGGATTGTGCCACGATGCTCCAAAATCAAAAGCAAACCCGAATGAGTTGTACCTCTCAAGCTGCGAAATTACAGGCTTGAAACTGATTCCTGCCGAAAACATCGAGTCGGGGTGAAATGAATAAATCAAACCGAGGGATATTTCGGAAGCCATGAATGAACCGTTAATAGCTCCCGTTTCATCTGCTTCAGTGAATGAGCCGTAATTCAGATAGGAAATACCTCCCCCGATAACAGCCGATTTTCCCGATGAGTGAGAATACAAAGCCATCCCGTAATTCACTCCGCCCAGATAGTTTGTGAAGCTAAGGGCTGCATTTCCCGACATGCTCCGTGAAAGAACGGCAGGATTTGTCCAGGCCAGACCTGCACTGCGCTCCGTCAGAGATACATTCGATCCTCCGAGGGATGATTCCAGAGCCGAATGTGTCAGGTTCAGAAACTCATATACATTGTCTCCTCCTGTCTGCGAAAATACCCCGGCAACAGGAAACAAAAAAAGCAATATAAAGGAAATCGGTTTTGCCATTTCAGGCCCGTTGATGTAAATATAGAATATTGTGATGAATATCAGGCTGTCTTTCCCGTCAGTATAACAGCATCATCACTCTTTTTCCGCCTGCCGTTCATCTGTGACATGATAAGTCCCGCAATCACCACCATCATGCCGGCTATGTTCTGTATTGTAAGCCGGTCACCAAGTATAACAAAGGAAATAACAGCCGTGAAAATGGGTATGAAATTGGTAAAGACATTGGCTTTCGTAATTCCCAGGTTTCTTACTGAAAAGGCAAAAAGAATAAAGGCTCCGCAGGATGCAAATACTGCAAGCTCAATTACAGGTATAAAATCACTATAGGTAAGCGTGGTTTCGCCAAGATGGCCGGCTTCAAATATGAGAAAAACCGGCAGAAAGAGAACGGCTCCAATGGTGTTCTGAACATTTACGATAAAAACCGGCCCGTAATTTCCAACCAGCCTGCTCAGGGTAAGGTTGTATCCTGAAGCCGAGAAGACAGCAAGCATCATAAGCGCCAGACCTTTTGTATTGTATGAAAGTGAACCGTTCCTGTCTATAATGAAGACGAGAATGCCGATGAAAGACATTACAATGCCCGCATAATTTATGAGCTTTAAACGTTCCTTCAGAAAGATCCAGGCTCCGATGGTCGCAACTACCGGAATGGTTGATATAAGAACCGATCCGACAGTCGCCGAAACATAAGTCAGCCCGAAACTCTCTCCAAGAAAATAAAGGAAGGGTTCAAAGAGAGCCAGCATTATGAACAGCTTCCTGTCTTCCCTTCTGATCCTTACAAATTTCTTCTTGACAGCCAGGTAAGTGGTGAGTATTGCAACTGCGATGATAAGCCTGAAAAACACAATTGTGATCGGCAGGAACTTTTCATTGGCCACCTTGAACCATACGAACGAAAAAGCCCAGAAGATCATCGCCAGAAAAATTGCTCCGTATATCCTTATTGTGTTTTTCAACTTATGAATCTTTCAGACTTATTAATTAATTATGTTCAGTAGTGGGCAATTAAAACCCACTGATTATTAACTGGTTATTTTTAAGTTCTTTGACATTATTGTAATCGCATCTCGTAAGTATCTCTTTTATAGGAGCTTTGTCCAGTAAGGATATACTCAGGATCTGTAAGATTTCGTAGATTGTACGGTTAACTTTCAATTTATTACCTACTAAGGCTACTAGACAGTAAGCGATGACGGCACAATACATTTGGACCTTTACAGCATTGAGGGTTGTTCCCCAGAAAGATTTAATCTTAAGATGCTGTTTCATCCATTTAAAAAATAGCTCGACCGCCCACCGTTTCTTGTAGAGAAGAGCAATATCAGAAGCACTCAGCTCCATGTTGTTGGTCAGGAAAACCAGTTTCAAATCATGCTCGGAGTCATAATACTTTATTCGCCGGAGCTTTTCAGGATATTCAGTTCTTGATTTGTAAACCACTAACTTACCAATATGGTCATTGAGAACACCTGTTGATTTATCCACCCTTTTGGAATACATCCTCCTGAACTGAAGATTATCCTTTGCACTAATTACAAAAAAGGACCCATTTGCGTGTATTCTGTACAACCTCAGGAAATCAGTGTATCCTTTGTCAGCAACATAAAAACTCCCCTTTTCGTAAGGGATGAGATCCATGATGTTGACATCGTGAACCTTGGCTGTGGTGATGTGAAGAAAGCTGGGAATGGAAGTTTTGATGTCAAAAAGAGTATGAAGTTTTATCCCTCCCTTATGCTTTCTGAACTCTGCCCACCAGAAGATGCTTAAACAAAGATCTATTGTTGTGGAGTCCAGCGCATAAACATTGCCATCCACCTTGATCTCAAAATCGTCACGATAACAGCTTCTGCGTGCTTCTTCTATCAGTACATATGCAAACTCTTCAAAGATTTTACAGGTTCTTCTTTCGTTTGCTGTGCCAAGATTTCTGCGTGAAACTGTTGAACCAAAACCCAGGTGATAATACTTTGACTGGTGTGCTTCAAGGCTTAACATCAGATCCCTCATACTGTCCCTGGCAGTCAGTTGCCCAAACACCATGCAGAGCATTTGATTCCAGCAGGTAAAAGACCTTACACGCTTATTACCTTCATACTTGTCAACTATTCTGTCAAAGATCCTGCGAGGTAAAAAATCTGTAAGTTGAGCGAAGATATATTTGCCTTGGTTCATGGATTAATGCTTTTAAAAAGCAAAAATCCAACTTTTCAATTCAAATCGTCACGCTTCAAAAAAATGCTGCAGACGCGATTATTTCATAATTTCAAAGAACGTTTAAGAAAATCTAATGCCCACTAGTGAATTATGTTTATTAATTATGGCGTGCGAATTTAATCTTAATTACAATAGGTTGTAAAAGCTGAAGGGAATTTGTACCTGCAACCGGAATGCAATGAAGTTTCGACCGGTGTAATAGAAATACGGTTTTGTCATTTTTAAAATACAGAAAATCAAATTGATATAATCATGTTTTATTTCGAACAGCTTTCAGATTGAAATATTTTCGATTTGCAGTTGAAGCTATAATTATTATATTTGACGCCTTTAAGACAAAAATCCATTCAATAAAACTATTACTGATGAATATAGTAGTTTGTATCAGCAATGTTCCGGATACCACAACCAGGATAAAATTCGCGGAGGGGAGTTCTGCCATTGATACTGCGGGAATTCAGTGGGTTATAAATCCATGGGATGAGCTTTCCCTTACAAGGGCTCTCGAACTCAGGGATGATCCTTCCAGCGGAGTTAAAAAGGTAACTGTGGCGCATGCCGGCCCCGCTTCTTCTGAACCCACCATACGGAAAGCCCTGGCTATCGGCGCCGACGATGCCATACGTGTCAACTGCACTCCTTCTGACGCTTATTACACAGCTTCGCAACTTGCAGCTGCTATAGGAAAGGAAGGTTTCGACATTGTAATTTGCGGGATTGAATCGAGCGATTTTAACGGTTCAGCAGTGGGAGGAATGATCTCTGAATTTCTCGGGATACCTTCTGTATCATCTGTTTCAGGTATAAGTATGGAAAATGGTATGCCTGTCATTACCCGTGAGATCGATGGCGGCAGGGAAAGCGTAAAGGTTACTCTTCCCTTTGTGGCAATAGTACAGAAAGGCATAGCCAAAGAACCCCGGATAGCGTCCATGCGTGGAATAATGGCTGCCAGGACCAAGGCTGTAAGGCTTTATGAACCTGTTGATGCAGATTGCCTTACTGAGATAGCAGGTTTTGAGAAACCGGCGCCGAGGGCTGCCTGCAAATATGTAGATCCGGACGATCCCGGCAAGCTTATAGAACTGCTTCAGAACGAAGCAAAAGTTATCTGAGTGTTAAACTGAAAAGAAAAAAATATGTCAGTTCTCGTATTTACTGAAAACTGGGACGGAAAATTCAAGAAGCTGTCCTTTGAGTTGGTTTCCTACGCAGCATCCGTTGCTGGCATGATGAATATGAAGGTAACGGCTTTCACAATCGGAAAGGCCGCAGATGAGGAGTTGAAGGAGCTTGGCCGCTATGGCGCCCACAGGGTGCTCAGCCTGGTCAGCCCTGCACTGGAAGTGATGGATAACCGCACCTGGTCAAAAGTCATTTCCGATCTTGCAGCAAAAGAGGGTTCCAAAATCATTATTTTATCTAACAATATGACCGGAAAGGCGCTTGCTCCGGGAGTGGCAGTCAGGCTGAAAGCCGGTATAGGCTCGGGAGTCAGCCGGCTGCCGGTCAGCACAGAACCTTTTACTGTTTACAAAAGAGCCTATTCGGGAAACGCTTTTGCCAATGTTGTTTTAAGGTCGGAAGTGAAAATTATTACCCTGGCTCAGAACTCTTATGAGATCATCGAAAGACCTGCCGGCGCCATCCCTGAAACGGTCGATGTTGATGTGGATCAGTCTCTGCCGGCAACTACAGTTACATCGACACATAAGCAGACAGGAAAGATATTGCTTACCGACGCAGAGGTTGTGGTATCCGGCGGACGAGGCATGAAGTCTCCCGATAACTGGGAGCCTCTTGTTGAACTGGCCTCTCTCCTTAACGGAGCAACTGCCTGTTCGAGACCGGTATCGGATGAAGGGTGGAGACCTCATGAAGAACACACAGGACAGACAGGGAAGATCATAGCCCCAAACCTCTACATCGCGGTGGGTATATCCGGAGCCACCCAGCACCTCGCCGGTGTGAGTTCTTCAAAGTACATCGTTGCAATAAACAACGACAAGGATGCCCCGATATTCGAATCAGCCCAGTATGGAATTGTAGGCGACGCAATGAAGGTGCTTCCGAAACTGGTTGATGCAGTAAAAAACTTAAAGAAATAGTTGTGCCTTTGTGGCATAAGAACAACAGATTAAGATTACTCATTATGCTTAAGCAATTGATTTTTACCGTTATCCTTGTCGTTACAATTGCAGCTTTCGGGTACACTGTAAACCGGTTGATAAAACTTTTCAGGCTTACTAAGCCTGCGTTCCCGGTAAGGGATTGGGGAAAGAGGGTGAATCTGCTGTTGAAAGTGGCTCTCGGACAGTCAAAGATATTCAGGCGTCCTGTTGTAGGATTCTTCCATGCCCTGGTGTTCTGGGGTTTTTGTATAATCATCTTCGGAAGCATCGAAATGGTTATCGACGGTATTTCCGGAGCCGAAAGATCACTAAGCTTTCTTGGTCCCGTTTATGATGTACTGATGGCTGCCGGAGATATTTTCGCCCTTCTGGTGGGCATTTCCATTATAATTTTTACAATCCGCCGGAGCCTTCTACATGTGAAAAGATTTACGGGAGTGGAGATGAAATCCAGATCGCATGTTGATGCGATTGTGTCGCTGTCGCTGATCCTGCTCCTGATGGTTTCACTTATTCTGATGAATACCGGTTACCTGGGACTTCAACTGCTGTCGGGAACTGAAATACACGGGAGCTACCCGGTAAGCCGTTTCATCGCCGGCCTTTTGCCCGGTTTATCAGCATCCGGATACAGTACGCTCTATCATATAAACTGGTGGGTTCATATTCTTACAATATTCTTCTTTGCCAACTACCTTCCCTATTCGAAACACTTTCATGTGTTCATGTCCGTTCCCAATGTTTTCCTTTCAAGGCTTGATCCTCCCGGAAAACTCGACAATATGGAAAGCATAACCGGTGAGGTGAAACTTATGCTCAATCCCGACACTGCCTATTCACAGGCTCCGGCCGGCGCAGTTCCTGAAAGGTTCGGGGTGAAGGATGCAGGTGATGTGACCTGGAAGAATTATTTCGATTCCCTGTCATGCACCGAATGCGGACGATGCACTTCAGTTTGTCCTGCAAACCTTACCGGCAAAAAACTCTCCCCAAGGAAGGTGATGATGAACCTCAGGGCTAGGATGAAGGAAATAGGACCCCTGATGGTTAAAAACGGACAGGATTACACCGACAACAGATCGCTTGTAAGGGATTATGTATCCGAAGAAGAACTATGGGCATGCACGACATGCAATGCTTGTGTGCAGGAATGCCCGGTAAACATAAACCAGCCTTCACTGATCGTGGATATGCGCCGCTATCTGGTCCTCGAGGAAGGCGCTGCTCCCGGTGAGCTCAAAAGCGTGTTCAGCAATATAGAGAACAATGGAGCCCCCTGGCAGTATCCTGCTGACGACAGGCTTAACTGGACAAAAAATCTTGATTTTGAAATCCCGGTGTTTGCCGGGCTGCCCGCAGAAACAAAGCCGGAATACCTTTTCTGGGTCGGATGCGCCGGAGCATTCGACGACAGGTATAAAAAGGTTGTGAGAGCTTTCGCAGGCATTCTTAACAGGTTGAATGTGAGCTATGCTGTCCTTGGAAAGGAAGAGACCTGTACTGGCGACCCGGCACGCAGAGCAGGAAATGAAATGCTTTTCCAGATGCAGGCGATGCAGGTGATAGAAATCCTTAAGAACTATGAAGTTAAGAAGATCATAACAACTTGTCCTCATTGCTTCAATACCTTCAAAAATGAATATCCCGACCTTGGAGGAAATTATGAGGTCATCAGTTACCTGCAGTTTCTGGAAAGTTCCATCTCGGAAGGCAAACTCAAGCTTGATCACAGGAAAATAAAGGGTACAGGGATCACCTTCCATGACCCCTGTTATCTTGGAAGGGCTAACAACATCTATTCCGAGCCCAGGGAAATAATAAAAACACTGTCACCAGGCCTGGTTGAGATGAAAAGGAATAAAAGCTTTGCATTATGCTGCGGCGCAGGGGGCGGACAAATGTTCAAGGAAGCCGAAAAAGGCGATCAGGAGATCTTTATCGAGAGAACCGGGGAAGCGCTGGAAACAGGCGCTGACACAATAGCTACAGCCTGTCCTTTCTGTATGACAATGATTACCGACGGGCTGAAATATAAGAACAGGGAAGAGAATGTACGGAACCTTGATATTGCAGAGCTTGTTGCTGAAGCAATGGAAATGTAGCCAGGCGCCGGATGACCCATCCCGATTAGTGTTATGGATAATTTTTTAAAAGCATTGAATATGGAAAGCAGAAAACTCTTGAAAAGCGGCGAATTCCTTGTAAGTTCTACTGATGCGGCTGATATATTTATTCCTGAGGAGTTCTCAGAGGAACAGAAGATGATTGCCCAGACATGCAGGGATTTTCTCGAAGCGGAGGTAATGCCCGCAATGACCGACCTTGAGAAATGTGACAGGGAGCTTATGAAAGCTATTCTGAAAAAATCAGGTGAACTTGGCCTGATGGGAATATCGATACCGGAAGAGTATGGCGGATTCGGACAGGATTTCATCACCCAGATGCTCGTGGCCGAAACCACAGGAGCCGGAGCTTCCTTCTCAGTTGCCTTCATGGCACATTGCGGAATAGGAACTCTCCCCATAATGTACTACGGTAATGAGGATCAGCGCCGGCGATATGTGACAAAGCTGGCTTCAGGTGAGCTTTTAGGAGCTTACTGCCTGACCGAGCCAGGGGCAGGCAGCGACGCCAATGCCGGCAAAACAGGAGCAAAGCTTTCTGACGACGGCAAACATTATATTGTAAACGGCCAGAAGATGTGGATTACCAATGCCGGATTTGCCGACACCCTCGTGGTGTTCGCCAAGATCGACAACGACAGGGTCCTCAGCGCATTTATTATAGAATCAGCCTATCCCGGCGTTGTTATCGGACCAGATGAGCACAAAATGGGAATAAAAGGCTCATCCACAGCACAGATTTACTTCAACGATGTAAAAGTGCCTGTCGAAAACCTTCTGGGGAAAAGGGGAGAAGGATTCAGAATAGCACTCAGCATTCTTCACATGGGCAGGATTAAACTGGGGGCCAATGTGCTCGGCGCTGCCAAAGAAGCTATTAATGACTCGGTTAAGTATGCTAATGAACGCAAGCAGTTTGGAGTGCTTATATCTTCATTCGGAGCAATCAAAAACAAACTGGCTGAACAGGTTATCAGACTTTATGCTTCTGAATCGGCTGTGTACCGTGTGAGCAGGGATATTGACGATCTTATGAACAGGTATAAATCGGAATGCGGCGATAAGGGAAGAGCTGCAATAGATGCGATAAGCCATTATGCTGTGGAAGCAGCCATCCTGAAGGTCGCCGGCTCCGAAATGCTCGACTTTGTGGTCGATGAAGCTGTTCAGATTCACGGAGGAATGGGTTATTCTGCAGAAATGGATGTCGAAAGAGCATACAGGGATTCCCGGATTAACAGAATATTCGAAGGGACTAACGAGATAAACAGGCTGCTTGTTTCCGATACCGCTATGAAAAGAGCCATGAAAGGCGATTTTGAGCTTTTCGGGGAGGCGGAGAAATTGTATGCAGGCCTGGAAAGCCTTACCGACGGCAAAGCAAACGGCGAAACCTATCACAGTGAGAATAAAAGATACCTGGCTAATTTTAAGAAATTGATACTTATTTGCCTGCACGGTTCCTTGAAAAAATTTGAAAAGGGACTGGCTCATGAGCAGGAAGTAATGAACAACATAGCAAACATGATGATGGAAACCTACCTGTCGGAGTCGCTGGCGCTGAGGATCGGGAAGCTTGAGACGCTGAGAGGAGAGGTTCCTGTATACAGGGATATACTGAATGTCAATATCTGGGAAACCTCATACCTTTTAAGGAAGGAAGCCATGGATGCAGCCTGTGCCTTTGCCTCGCCCGAACAACTGCCTTTACTGGCAAGGGCAGCCGGAGAACTTACTCGCGTAAATTTTGTAAATGCAAAAGATGCCAGGAGAAGGATTGCAGATAAGCTTATTGAAGATAATATCTACAAATTCTGAAACATTTCATAATTTAGCCTCCTTCAGGTAAAGACACAAAGCCTTTACCCGGTAATATAATATTTCTGTCGAGTGAAAATCCTGAAATTCCTTGTCTCCCCGGTTTTCATGGGGATCCTGTTTGTCATTTTCGCTGCCTCGATGGCGGCAGCCACATTCATCGAAAATGACTACGGGTCCGCTGCAGCCTATAATTTTGTATATGATACCAGGTGGTTTGAACTTATCCTTCTTCTTCTTGCCGTTAACCTTTCAGGCCAGGTTGTTTCCTACAAGCTTTTCAGGAAGGAAAAGCTTACAATTCTGCTTTTCCACCTTTCCTTTATCCTTATCCTGGCCGGGGCAGCCATAACCCGCTACGCCGGATGGGAGGGATCTATCCACATACGCGAGGGAGAAGAACAGGATAAATGCTTTTCCGGCGACAGGTACATCGGCCATAAACTTATGGATGCTTCCGGAGTCATACTGGATCAGAGTTCCACAAAATACTACCTGAGCATGAAATCAGCCGGCAATTTCACAAGAAAGATCCGGTCAGGAGAAACCGAATACAGGATAGAACTTGCCAGAATAGTGGTTAATGCCGCCGAGGTTGTTGACAGAAGCATCGAAGGAGAAGGAGCAATTATTTCATTTCTGGCAGCCGACAGCCTTGCCAGGAAAACCTATATTCTGAAGGAAGGGGAATCGGCGAAAACCGGGAATGTCTCAGTGGGGTTTAACTCCCCGGAAAATACTGATATATCGATATTTTACGATTCGCTATCCTTTTATCTGACATCCATCCTGCCGTTTTCAAGCGAAAGCATGATGGCCGGTGAATCAGTATCTTTCAGCAACGGAGATACAGCCGCTTTTGAGGCGATGAAGATTTTCAGGATAGGCGGTATAAGTATGGTACCCCAGCAGATGGAAAGGCAGGGTGGCACCAGGATCATATCAGCCGATATGGAAGCCAGGGAAACAGGTCAAAACGCATTTATATTCAGCATTCTGACCGGAGACAATCCTTCAGGAGAGGTAATCCTGTGGGATGGAAATGATCAGAATTTATCATCAGCTTCAACTGTGGTCGACGGCAAGACCATTGAAATTACCTACGGATCACAGGAAAGAACTCTGCCTTTCTCACTGCGCCTGAATGATTTCATTCTCGACAGATATCCGGGATCGAACAGTCCTTCTGGTTACAAAAGCGATATCGTGCTTACTGACGGGAAGGCCGGGATAGAGAAACCCTTTACCATCTTTATGAACAACATCCTGAAATACAAAGGATACAGGTTTTATCAGTCATCCTACGACCAGGATGAACTGGGAACCATACTTTCAGTGAATCATGATCCGGCCGGTATGTTCGTGACCTATACAGGTTACGGAGTGCTTATCCTGTTTCTTATGCTCTCGCTGCTTAACAGAAAATCGGTATTCAACACAGTTAAGCCGGGGCTCTGGACTTCAGCATTGAGAAAAAAGGCAGCAGCCGTAATGCTGTTGGCTGCTGTTGGTGGCTCAGTGAATGCCTGGTCGCAGAAACTTGTTCCGGATAAAGCAATGGCAGAGGAGTTCGGCAAAGTGCTTGTACAGGATCAAAAAGGACGTACCGAGCCTCTTTTCACTCTTAGCTACGACATACTCAGAAAAGTAACAAGGGAAAATAAATTCCGGGGACTTGCTCCGATGCAGGTATTCCTTGGAGTGTACCTCGATTTTGACCATTGGAAGGATGAACAGATGATCAGGGTCTCAAACCGCGACATTCAGAAAATCATCGGCATAAGCGGTCAATATGCTTCCTTCACTGACCTGGTCGACCTTCAGACAGGGAAATACAAGCTTAGCGAAGCCGTGGGAGAAGCCTATTCAAAATCTCCGGGCGAAAGAACAAAAGCCGACAAGGAGCTTATTAAAGTTGACGAGAGGGTGAATATAATTTACATGATCTATACGGGAGGATTCACAAGAATATTCCCCCTTCACGACGGAACAATGAACTGGGGATCGCCTGAAGACGCCCTGAAAACCGCGATCAGCAGGGAAGATTCGGTATTTATCTCCAATGTGATCCCCGTCCTGTCGGATGCAATGAGAAGCGGGAACGCCTCAAATGCACGACAGATCGCAGGCTCCGTAAAGGAATACCAGTCGCAGTTTTCTGCTTACGAACTGCCGCCGCCGGCAAGGATCAAAGCAGAATCATTGTATTACAGAATGATGGTCTTTGAAAGACTCTTTCCTTTTTATCTTGCCACAGGCATTCTGCTTCTTGCCGGACTAATAATAATGGTATTAAAAGGAAAGAGATCGCCTCTGATGTTTACAAGGATACTGGCCTGGATACTTTTTGCAGGATTCCTGTTCCACACCCTCGGACTGGGCTTGCGCTGGTTTATCTCAGGTCATTCACCGATGAGCAACGGCTATGAATCAATGATATTCATCTCATGGGTTACGCTGCTGGCCGGATTTCTGTTCAGCCGAAGGTCTCCGTTTGCCCTTCCTGCAACTGCCGTTCTTTCAGGGCTGACTCTGATGGTCGCCCACCTGAGCTTTATGGATCCTGAAATTACCAACCTCGTTCCTGTGCTCCAGTCGTACTGGCTTACTCTCCACGTTTCGGTAATTACTGCGAGTTATGGATTCCTTGGACTGGGAGCAATTCTTGCAATTATAACAATGATCCTGCTGTCGCTTTCAGGGGAATCAAGTCTGGAGAGAATTTCATCAACCATCGACGATCTTACGGTTATCAACTATAAATCGCTTACCATCGGTTTGTACATGCTTACCATAGGCACTTTCCTCGGAGCAGTATGGGCAAATGAATCCTGGGGCAGGTACTGGGGATGGGATCCCAAGGAGACATGGTCGCTTATAACAATAATAGTATACAGCTTTGTAATTCATTCAAGGATGATCCCCGGGATGAAGGATATTTACACCTTCAATCTGTTATCTCTTTTTGCCTTCTCATCGGTGCTGATGACCTATTTCGGTGTTAACTATTACCTCAGCGGCCTGCATTCCTATGCCGGAGGCGATCCGGTACCCGTTCCCGTATTCGTATATGTGGCAGCAGCTGTCCTTGTTTCACTGGCGCTTGCGGGCCGGGTGAAATACAGGAAATGGGAGAAGAAAGAATAGTATTTTATTCGCTTCGCTCATTTGGGCTTTGTTTTTTCAGCGCTTATGAAAGGGGCTTTCACAGCTCTGAAAAAACAAAGCCCTTCCCGCCCACGGGCGGGAAAGGCTTAAGCCGGCTGGGGTGGAAGATGGGATTCGAACCCACGACTTTCGGAACCACAATCCGACGTTCTAACCAACTGAACTACATCCACCGTTTCAGGGATGCAAAATAAGACGAAAAATTCCGAATCACAAAATTTTCATTTTATTTTATCCCGCTTTAATCCAATTGTTAACTTTGCAGTTCAAAAATCGGGAAGTCAACTGGCAATATTTGAAACTGACAATTGTTATCTGATTTTTCCTGACTATTTCTCTCACTGTTGAGAAAGATAAAACTGATAGACAACATTTCGGGACTCCAGCTCTTCCAGCTGATGAAGTTCACCATTTTCCTTATCATCAGTATTGTCCTTACAAAGAGCCACCTTACCCGTGCCGAGATAGGTGCATGGGAAATGTTTCTTTTCATCTCCGGTCTTGTAAGCTTTTTCTGGGTAACAGGAATTATTCAGTCGCTGCTGCCCCTCTATCACAGAAACCGGACCTACCGTAAAACAGGCGATAACGGAACAGGCAAATCACCCGAGATTTTCAACGCCTTCCTGCTGCTGAGCTTCTTCAGCCTTATTGTGTTTGCCATAGGACATGCCCTCAAGGGAAGTTTCTCAGTTTTTCATTTCAGCGGAAACGTTCCGTACCTGAACCTCCTTCTTCTGTATGTCCTGCTAAGCAGCCCCGTATGCCTTATCGAATACATCTACCTGCTTAACAACCTTTCTTACAGAATCTTCCAGTACGGAATCTATACCTTTGCCCTTCAGCTGATACTGGTCCTGGCCCCCATCCTCATGGGAAAGGACATCATCTGGGGTGTTTACGGCCTTCTTGCCGTCACCGGTGTCAGATGGATCTGGCTGATTATCCTTCTGAATAAATATGCCGAAATAAAGATCTCCGCCGAATTCATGAAGGAACACTTCTACCTGGGTCTTCCCCTTGTCATTACTACTCTGATAAGCGGTTCGGCCCAGTATATCGACGGTATAATAGTATCAGCAGTTTACCGCGATCCGGGATGGTTCGCCTGGTTCCGTTACGGTGCAAAGGAGTTTCCCCTCGCCCTGATGCTTGCCAACGGGCTGAACAATGCCTTGCTTCCCGAGTTCTCCACAAGAACACAGATGAAGGAAACCCTGACAAAAATAAAGGAGAAATCAAGGAACCTGATGCATATCTGCTTTCCTTCAACAATGGCAATAATGTTGATAGCCAGGTGGATATATCCCAGGATGTTCACTCCGGAATTCCAGAAAAGCGCCGATATCTTTCTGCTTTATTCATTGCTTGTCATTCCCCGCCTGGTCTTTCCTCAGACTATTATCGTGGGGAGAAAGAAAACTCATATCACAATGATAGCAGCCATTATCGAGATCGGACTTAACATACCACTGAGCCTGCTTATGATAAAATGGGGCTATAATATTGTAGGTGTGGCCTTTGCTACCTTTGTTGTATACCTTATCAGCAAGCTGTACCTTATTATATATCTCTGGGTTAAAATGAAAATCAAACCCTCGGAATACATTCCGGTGAAAATTTTCATGCTTTACAGCTTCCTCCTTGGTTTGCTGTTTGTTCTGATCGACCACAGGATAATAGATATCCGATAGTGATTCATTCATTTCAGTAAGAGGTTATAAGGTATCATCAGTACAGGCTTATCCCAGAGCTCCTCCTGGCGGTTTAGTCCGATTTCCGAAAATCTCATTATATTTGCCACACTAACCAGGCACCTGATGCAGATTGTAGAAGTAATTACAAAAGACGACAGGAAAGAATTCCTTAACCTGCCGAAAATCCTGTATAAGGATGATCCCAACTGGGTATGCATGCTCGATTCCGAACTCGAAGCAATATTTGACCCTGCTGTCAACAGGGTCTTTGAAAGAGGTGAGGCGATCAGATGGATACTTAGGGACGAAAAGGGAAACACTATCGGAAGAATAGCAGCTTTCTACGATACTCGGCGATCGTCGGTATACAGGCAGAAAACTGGCGGAATCGGCTTTTTTGAGGTAATAAACAGCAGGGAAGCAGCTTTTAATCTTTTCGATACTGCAAAAGACTGGCTGGCTTCCAGGGGAATGGAGGCAATTGACGGTCCGGTTAATTTCGGAGAGAACGACAGCAACTGGGGACTACTGGTCGACGGGTTCATGCAGCAAAGCTACGGCATGCCCTATAACATGAAATATTACCGTGAACTCTTTGAGGCTTACGGATTCAGAAATTATTACGAACAGTATTCATATCACAGGGATGTGCACGGAGCCGACGGCAAAATTGTTGAGTTTCCCCCGAGAATATTGAAAATTGCCGAATGGCTGTCAAAAAGACCGGGATATGAGTTCAGGCATTTTGAACTGGCAAACCGGAAAAAATTCTACAACGATTTCGTTGAGGTATATAATTCGGCATGGGCTGTTTTCAAGGAAGACTTCACCCCGGTAGGCCCTGATGTCCTCGAAGCTACATTCCTTAAGGCCAAACCAATCATCGACGAGGAATTGATCTGGTTCGCATACCACAACGGGAAACCCATAGCTTTTTTTATTCTCTTTCCCGACCTTAACCAGATCATAAAACCTTTCAGGGGAGTACTGAATTTCAGAAACAAGCTGAGGTTCGTATGGGCGAAATCCAATCACAAAATGACAAGGATAAGGGGACTCGTGGGAGGAGTCCATCCGGCATACCAGAACAATGGAGTGGAATCGGCTATCTTCCTTAACCTTTACAAAAAACTCAGGTATAAACCC
>JAKLIJ010000026.1 GCA_022709665.1 Bacteroidota bacterium | reverse complement strand
TTCAGATTGACTCCTCCCTTTACATCTACATCGAATATAACATTTCTGCCTGCCTTCCTGATCCTTTCTATCTCACTCTTAAGCGTTCCGTAACAATGGCCTTTGTAAACCTCTTCCCATTCTGCAAATTCTTTATTTTCAACTCTTTTCCTGAATTCTTCCGGAGAAAGGAACCAATATTCCTTTCCGTTTTTTTCATTTCCCCGTGGAGGCCTGGTGGTGGCGGAAACCGAGAACTCCAGATTCAGACCGTGTTCAAGGAGATGGTTTACTATTGTAGTTTTTCCTGCGCCCGACGGAGCTGAAACAATAACCAGCCTTCCTTTCATCAGTAAATGGTTTTTGTTTTAAAGGAATGTCGGAGTCCGCATGTTTCAGAATTATGTACATACGTGATCGTGTATTTGTTACATGGATCTTTCATATTATAAAATATTGTTTGTCTGTTCCTTGATTTTCTCGAGTTCATCCTTCATCCTTACCACCAGCTTCTGTATGGAAGCATCGTTAGCCTTGGATCCCAGCGTGTTTATTTCCCTTCCTATTTCCTGGGTTATGAAACTCAGCACTTTACCATTTGGAGCAGGGCTTTCGACAGTCTCAAGGAAATACTCACAGTGCTTTCTGAGCCTTACCTTTTCTTCATTTATATCGAACTTTTCAAGGTAGAAAATAAGCTCCTGCTCAAACCTGTTCCTGTCGATGTTTTCTGTCGCGCCATTTCCGCTAAGCAGGGCATGAAGCTTCTCCCTCACCTTTTCAATCCTGCCGGGTTCGAATTTCTCCACTTCAGCCAGGGATCCAAGAATTCCGGATATTCTCTTTCCAAGATCCTCCTCAATCGATTTGCCTTCCTCCGTCCGGTACTGGTTTAGGGTATTCACCGATTCATTGATGCAGTCCTTTACCAGATTCCATTCCTCTTCGGGCAGTTCAGGCTTTTCAGTTTTGAGGGAGTCGGGAAGCCTCATGATTATTGGCAAAATCTGGTCGTCGATATTTACTTCAAGCTCGGAAGCCAGCTCCCTGAGCTGCCTGAAATATCCTTTTACTATTGTCTTGTTGATGATTGGAATGCCTTCATCTTCAAGTATGTCGAAATAAATCGAGAGGTCTATCTTGCCCCTGTCGAGCATCTGGCTGATCATATTCCTGATTTCCGGTTCTTTTTCCTTATAAAGCCACGGAACCTTGGTGTTAAGGTCGAATTGCTTTGAATTCAACGATTTGATCTCGACGGTTATTTTTTTCTGAGGTGTTTCGGCTATGGATTTGCCATAGCCTGTCATTGACTTGATCATATAAGTTCGGGTTAGCGCTGAAAGGTACGAATTCCCGCTCTTTTAATAAAAAATGTTAAAAAAATAATGCGTAATGATCTGCAATATTCATGTTTTGAGTGACTTAGGTTCTTTCGTCAGGATAATTCCGGATTATACAGGATTGATTTTGTTATCTTTGTGCAAATTAAACGTCTTAATCGACGTTATGATTTCAGCCATTAACAGGGATCTCATTTACCGGAGCATTTGCTTATGAAACCCATATGTTTTAAAAACGCAAACGCGTATATTATTAATTATCAAGTATATGGGTTCCGTTATTTCATAAAAACCAAAATTACATTATGATGAAAGGAAGACGATTACTCCCTTTTATTCTGACTTTTTTCTTCTACCTTCCTTCCGGAATATCTCAGGAAATTACTGACACTGCAGATAAAGGCGGATTTTCAGTTGTTTTTCAACAGGATGAAATGACTGTTGCACAGGATTCAATTCCCACAAGGGTGATTGATCTTTCCCGCGATCAGGCTGTGAGACTGTTAGAGAGGCAGTTCAGGATACGATCGGGGCGCCGGCAGGGCAATCCGCTTTTTACTTCAATAAGCCGTTTGCTGCATGCCGCTTCATCGCCTCCCTTCGATTCCACACGACTCTTCCTGACTGACTATCCTTACGATTCACTCAGGATAGCAGGCGATACTCTTCCGGTATTTAAAAGGATAACATACTTATTGCCTGCAGATACGCTTCCGGGCAATGACTCGATCAGGCTGCCTGTCGCGGCCGATTCGGTTGTCTTTTCAGGTTATAAATTCAGGAACGACTCGATACAGGCGGCTGTAAGGGTTCTTCTGGGTTACCTTGAGGACCGTGATTCCAGCCTGATAAAATTCACCGGAGCCGGTGTCGGAGAGTATCCTCTCTGGCTTAACTCGAAAACCGACCGGATGATAAGATTCTGGCTTAAGAATGACCTGTATGACTCTGTTACAGTCTGGATTGGCAATCCTGTACGAAACACAATCGAACTGTATCTTGAACATGGTGTCAATATCAGAAGACCATCCCGCCAGGGTTACGTGGCTGAGGCAAGGATTGATGTTGAACCGCGCGATAACACCACACTGGTCGATATAAACAGGATACTTACAAAATCCCAGTACTGGAAGTACCGTACCGAAGCTTCATTTTCGCTCAACCAGGGGATGGTGTCAAACTGGGTAAAGGGCGGAGAAAACAATATTTCCACAGCATTTGACATTACCTGGTTTGCCGATTACAACAATAAGAGCAAGCTGCTTTCATCTGCTAATTTTGCCAGGATAAAGTACGGCCTTATCAAGTCGGGAAGCGAGGACATAAGAAAGAATCTCGATCTTCTCGAAACAAACTCAAAGCTAAACCACAAAGCATTTGGCAAATTCGATTTCAGCGGAATCATGTTGTTCAAGACTCAGGTTTCGAAGGGTTACAACTATCCCGATACGATACCTGTGTCGAAACTGCTTAACCCCGCGATCCTGACACTGGGATTCGGACTCGATTATAAACCCAACAAGAAAACATCCATAAACCTGTCGCCTCTTTCATACAAGGCTACTTTTGTACCCGATACCGCGAGCATTGAACAGACAAAATACGGCATTGCAGCCGACAGGAGATCAAAACATGAGCCCGGAGCCAGCTTTATGATTACTAACGAGATGCGCCCCATGAAGAACATGACTGTGACTAACAGGTTGCAGCTTTTCACAAATTATGTCAATAATCCCCTTAATATCGATGTTGACTGGGAAATGATTGTACAGGCCAACCTGAACTGGTTTACTGATGTGAGGCTCAACACGCACCTTATTTTCGATGATGATACCAAAACTCTTCTTTTTGACAAGGATAAAAACCCGGTAATGGGAGAGGACGGCAAACAGAGAAAAACCGCAAGGGTGCAATTCAAGGAATTGCTTGGATTCTCTTTTATTTTCAGATTCTGATAACAGAGGGCGAACAGGGGATTTATTCAGCAGCGGGTTGCCCGGACGATTTTTTCATACCAGGCTTTTCTGATAAATCCTGAAACGCTTCACAATTTTACCGTTCATCCGCTCGCATTCGGCTCTCATCCGGGCATTCAGTTCCATTATAAGATGACTGTCGAGAATCGTCTTGTTACGCTTTCTGGCCGATTCGAGGACCTTTACTCCCAACATCACATCAATTCCCTTTCCCCTGAATTCTTCCTTAACTCCTCCAAGCATCAACATCAGTTTGGTCGATTCTTTCATTCCTTTCAGGATCCTGAATATGCCGAACGGAAAAAGTTTTCCTTTGGCCGCGATTATTCCGGAAGTCATATCGGGAAGCGCCACTATGAAACCGACAATCTCGTTATGCGACACTGCAATTTTGACGAATTCAGGATCCAGGATTGGCAGATATCTTCCTGCAAAATCCTCCTTCTCCACGTCATTCAGAGGAACATAACCGTAAATATCACGGAAGGTCTTGTTCATCAGTTCCAGCACGGGAATGATTACCGGTTTAATCTCTTTCTTCGTTTTAAACTCCTGAATAGTTATCTCTCCGTTCCTCGCGTATCTCTCGAGAGCTTTAAGGTAAACCGGAGGATATGATTCAGGTATGGGCAGATTGTAGTTCACCAGGTCGATCTCCTTTGTATAGCCTTCTTCTTCAAGCAGAGCAGGCATGTAAGGCGAGTTGGTGGGCGCAGTGAACAGGAAGGGGTATTCGAATCCCTCTATCTGGAATCCCTGGGGATCCTTGTCAGAAAATCCCATCGGCCCGACTATCTTAACCATTCCCCTTTCCCTGACCCACTCCTCAGCCCTGGAGATCAGGGCGTGGAACACCTCCCTGTCGTTATAGCATTCCATAAAGCTGAATCTGCCGTGCTTTTCTTTCTTGATTTCGTTGTACCTGTTGTTAATCAGCGTCATGATCCTTCCTACCGGTTTGTTATCCTTCCATGCGATGAAGAAGTCGGCATCCGAGTAACTGTACGAACTGTTTTTTTTCTTGTCGAACAGGTGCCATTCATCTGAGTAAAGGGGAGGCAGCCAGTTTGGTTCCCCCCGGTGAACCTTTGCAGGCAGATAAATGAATTCCCGCAATTCACTGCGGGACTCTATTTTTTTTACAATAATCTCAGACATCAGGCCAGGGTATTTTAATTCGCCAATAAACAAAAAAAATCAACAGACTATTGAAATCAGGTGAAAATAATAAGGTCGAGTATTACGAATGCTGCAAAAACGACGCTTGCAATGCCGTTGGTTGTCTGGAATGCGATATTTACCCGGCTAAGGTCGCCCGGCTTCACCAGAAGATGCTGCCATAGCAGCAATCCTGTGAAGATGACAGCTCCGGCCAGATAGAGTATGTTTCCTTTGCCTGCAATCCCGGCTGCAACAACAAGCAGGAATGTAACAAAATGAACTAGCCCCGAAATTGAAAGCGCTTTCTTTCGTCCGGTAAGCGAAGGAATGGAATGAAGTTTTTGTTCCCTGTCAAATTCGACATCCTGAAGAGAATAGATTATGTCAAATCCGCTGACCCAGGTAAGCACTATCAGTGAGTATATTATCGGAAGGAAGTGGAAAGAGCCTGTTACCGAAATGTATGCCCCTATCGGAGCGAGACTCAGCCCCAGTCCAAGGATAAAGTGACACAGGGAGGTAAAGCGTTTCGTAAGGCTGTAACCCAGAATGACTGCAAGGGCTACAGGCGAAAGGAATAAGGTGAGCCTGTTTATCAGTCCTGCCGAAACAATAAAGAGCAGGGCATTTGCAGCAACAAACAGGGAGGCCTGTTTTACCCCGATCTTCCCTGAAGGTATCTCTCTCTGCCCTGTCCTTGGATTAAGCTTGTCATATTTCCTGTCAACCAGTCTGTTAAAACCCATTGCAGCATTTCTTGCGAAGATCATGCACAGTATAATAAGCAGGAGAAGCCTGATGCTGAATTCATTAGTGGTAGTGGTGACTGCAAGAGTGAATCCTATCAGCGCAAAAGGCATTGCAAACACCGTGTGTATGAACTTGACAAGAGAGAGATAATCACCTGCTGTTTTGAGTATTCTTGCCATCTCAGGAATTGGAATTCAGTTCAATAACAGAATCTGGTTCTGAGGATTCTCATCTTATAACGGCCCCAAGCTCTTTCTCGAAAGCTCTCCTGAGGTTGTCCATTACCTTGTCTATATTCTTGTCGGTGAGTGTTCTCAGGTCATCACGCAGAATAAAGCTGACCGCGTATGATTTCTTGTTTGCACCAAGGCTTTCGCTCTCATAAACATCGAAGAGGTTTACTTCGCGCAATACATTCCTTTCGGTTTTAAATGCGATATCTCTTATACGGATGAACTTAACCTCACGGTCGAGAAGCATTGCCATGTCACGCCTCACCGAAGGGTATTTCGGGAGTTCACTGAAATTAATTGTTTTTTTCCCTATCAGTCTGGTCAGCAGGTCCCAATCGATGTGGCTGTAAAAAACATCCTGACCTATATCGAAGCGCGACAGCATCTTTTTTGAAAGTTTTCCCGTTTCAGCCAGTACCTTATTGTTTATAATATAGGTTACCGATTCCGAGAAATATTTCTTGTTGCTTTCCCCGTTCGACATCAGGTTAGCATCTATGCCAAACCGGGCAAAGATCATCTCGGTGACCGATTTCATGTGGTAGAAATCGGAAAGACCCGTCTTATTGTTCCAGCTTTCCTTTCCTGTTTTTCCTGTGATGTACAGATCGAGTGATTTTCTTTCTGTATAGTCATTAACTGAAGGAACTTCAGAGCCATGTCCGGTTCTGAAGTAGCAGCTGCCGAATTCATAAAGCTTTAAATCAGAACACTGACGGTTGATGTTCCAGATCACCGAGCTCAGTCCCCCGTAAAGCAGCGATTGTCTCAATGCATTAAGGTCGGAGCTCAGGGGATTTGCCAGTGTCACAAGCTGAGAGGAGTCGAAATCGCTGTCGCCCTCATACCATGCCGCCGGGTTAAGGGAATTGCACATTATCTCGGCAAAACCATTGCCCGACAAAAGGTCTGAAACGGTGTTTACAGCCTTTTCGGTATCAGGTTTCTCTATGTAGCTGAGGGTGGAATTTACGTGGTTGCTGATCTCCACGTTGTTGTATCCGTATATCCTGAGTATCTCTTCTATCACATCAGCTTCCAGCTTGACATCGACCCTGTATGCGGGGACCTCAATAAGCATTTTTTCTTCATCTTCCCTGAGAATTATAAAGTCAAGCAGGCCAAGTATCCTTTGTATAGTTTCCCTGCCGATCTTTTTACCTATAAGCCTGTCTATGTTACTGAAACTTACTTCGGTAATGGCATTTTCGATCTTTTTGGGGTATATGTCTATTATTTCAGAGCTTATTTTACCTCCGGCAAGTTCCTTCATAAGAAGAGCTGCCCTTTTAAGGGCCCATACCGTAATGTTCGGATCGGTTCCCCTTTCAAATCTGAATGATGCATCTGTCTGCAGGGAATGCCTTTTTGAGGTTTTCCGGATTGAGACGGCATTGAAATGGGCGCTTTCGAGGAAGATGTTCCTGGTTTCTGAGCTTACTCCCGATTTTATCCCGCCGAATACGCCTGCAATGCACATTCCTTCTTCTTCATTGCAAATCATAAGGTCACGGTGTGAAAGATTCCTTTCGAGTCCGTCGAGTGTGACAAATCTGGTTTTGTCGGGCAGGTTGTCAATAATGACTTTTTTCCCGGCAACCTTGTCGGCATCGAAAGCATGAAGGGGCTGACCTATCTCGTGCTGAACGAAATTGGTTATATCCACCACATTGCTTATGGGATTAAGTCCTATTGACCTGAGCCTGTTTTTGAGCCATTCAGGCGATTCTCCTATCTTTACATCGCTGATCGTGAGTCCTGTATATCTTGGACAATCCCTGGTATTCTTCACTATTACCTCAAAACCTGAAGTATTGCTGTCGTGGCTGAAACTATCTACTGAAGGTCTGACTGCCTTATGACCGATGCCGCTGTTAAGGCTGAGATAAGCTGCCAGATCGCGGGCCACCCCAAAGTGAGAACCGCTGTCAATCCGGTTGGGAGTAAGACCTATCTCGAATATGGTATCATGCTCAATCCTGAAATATTCACTCGCCGGTGTGCCCGGAACAGCTTCGCTGTCGAGAACCATTATACCATCATGGTTTTCTCCCAGTCCAAGCTCATCCTCGGCACAAATCATTCCTTCCGACACTTCACCCCTGATCTTTGTCTTTTTAAGCTCAATTGTTTCATCGCCCCTGTAAAGCGTCGTTCCGGCAACAGCAACCGGCACTTTCTGTCCGGCAGCCACGTTTGGCGCTCCGCAAACTATCTTAAGAGGTTCAGGCAGACCGATGTCAACCGTAGTTACCGAAAGCTTGTCTGCATCGGGATGCTTTTTGCAGGTAAGGACTTCTCCAACAACGACACCTTTCAATCCGCCCCTGACCGACTCCCATTCCACGACCCCTTCGATTTCGAGACCGATGCTGGTGAGTATTTCCGACAATGAGTGTGCATCTATGTCAGTCTTTATATATTCTTTCAGCCAGTTATAAGAAATTTTCATTTTTCAGAAAAAATTATTGTTAAAAAGTCCGTCCGGTTTGTGGGTTTCTTTCATCGTTCCCTTCTGTCCGGGTCGAAAAAAATATCAAGATTGCAAAAGTAAACAATTTCTCCAAGCTAAGGGTAATTATCTATCTTTGCACATCAAAACTTGTAGATATGACGCTGGAACAGAACGACAGACTGATACTTATAACGAATGATGACGGATTGTATGCTTCAGGACTCAGAACTCTTATTGAGGTAATGGAGGAATTTGGAAAGGTTGTACTGGTTTCCACTCAGGAAAGCATGTCGGCAATGTCGATGGCTCTTACTGTTAAGACGCCACTCAGGGTCAAGCTTTTGGAGGAGACCGACCGCCGGAGGGTTTATGCGTGTAACGGAACACCAACCGACAGTATCAAGCTTGCAGTCAATCAGCTCCTTGAAAGAAAACCCGACTGGGTGGTATCGGGGATAAACCATGGGGCCAATGCGTCGGTCAGCGTTCTTTATTCAGGAACCATGGCTGCTGCCATAGAGGGCTGTCTTTACGGCATCGACTCCGTAGGGTTTTCGCTCAGCGACTTCTCACGCACCCCCGACTTCTCGGTTTGCAGGAAATACATAAGGATAGTGATGCTAAAACTTACAGAAATGAAACTGCCAGCCGGTATCTGCCTTAATGTCAACATCCCTTCCGTACCTGAGAGTGAGATAAAGGGAGTACTTGTCTGCCGGCAGTCAAAAGGAAACTGGAAGGAAGAATTTGAAAAGAGGAAGGATCCTATGGGACGGACTTATTACTGGCTTACAGGTGTTTTCCAGAACCAGGAACCCGAAGCAAATGACACTGACGAATGGGCTCTTGCCAATAATTATGTTTCGATAGTTCCCGTTTCAGTCGATATGACTGCCCACTCCTATATAAACACGCTTAAAGAGCACTTCAGCCTATGACATTCATCGGGAAATATGACAGGCAATGGATCGGAGCCCTTTCCGGGTTTGTTGCTCCTGTCATCATTTCACTTGCAGTATGGTTTTTTTCAAGGGATGGCGGTAGTTTAACCGGATATTTCAACAGGATAGTGGAGGCCGATATTCTTACTCACATTATATCACTTTGTGTCTTTCCCAATATTTTCCTTTTCCTCCTTTTCAACCGGCTTGATATGCTGAGAGCTACAAGAGGAGTGCTTGCTATTACAATATTCTGGGCAGTACTTGTTTTTTCAGTCAAGTTTCTCTTATGAAGTATTTCATTATAGCTGGAGAACAATCGGGTGATCTTCACGGATCGAACCTTGTTAAGGAACTTTTTCACTGCGACCGCGAAGCTGAAATACAATGCTGGGGAGGTGATATGATGCAGGCGGCCGGAGCGGAATTGTTGATGCACTACCGCAGGACAGCCTTTATGGGTTTTGTCGAGGTTGCAAAAAACCTGGGCTCGATAGGAAAGCTGTTTTCACTCTGCAAACGGCAGATATCTTCATTCAACCCCGATGTAGTTGTGCTTATCGATTATCCCGGCTTTAACCTCCGGATTGCTGAATTTGCTAAAAAATCGGGATTTAAAGTATTCTATTACATCTCACCCAAGCTCTGGGCCTGGAATGAAGGAAGAGTCAGAAAGGTTAAGAAATTCGTCGACAGGATGTATATTATCTTTCCTTTCGAGGTGGATTTCTATTCGAGACACGGTGTTGAAGCTGTATACAAGGGGAATCCTCTTCTCGATGAGACAGAAAACAGGCTAAGGTCTCTTCCTCCGGAAAGCGAGGTACGGAAATCCCTGGGAATCGGAGAAAAACCTGTCATTGCAATGCTTGCCGGAAGCAGAAAGAGCGAAGTACGACAGATTCTTCCAAGGATGCTTGAAGCCATTCCCGCTTTTCCGGATCACCAGTTTATTATTGCCGGAGTGAAGAACCTGCCGGAAGAATTATACAAGGGTATTATTAAGGATTACCCTGTAAAACTTATCAGTGATAAAACATACGAGATACTTCATATTTCGGAAGCAGCGCTTGTGAAGTCCGGAACTTCCACCCTGGAGGCAGCATTGCTTGGAGTTCCTGAAGTGGTTTGTTACAGGGGCGACTTTATATCCATGCTTATTGCCCGGGCTGTGATTAAAGTGAAGTACATCTCCCTGGTAAACCTGATAACAGGTTATGAAGCCGTTAAGGAACTGGTTCAATATTCACTTAACAGGAAAAACCTGATACACGAACTGGAAGCAGTCCTGCCGGGAGGATATAAAAGAGAAAAAGTTCTCAGGGATTACGAAAATGTCAGGGAAATACTCGGTCCCGAAGGAGCATCGGAACGCGTGGCATACGATATAGTGTCGGTACTGAAATGACAGGAAAGCGGACTGCAATAAAAGTGCAACCTGATTTCCAAAGAGATGAAAATCAAATGTCAAGGATCATCCTGAGTATACTGCTGGTTGTTCTGCTTTCACCGGGTTTTGTCTCAGCTCAGGTGAAAGTGAGAGTTTTTGCCGACAGAAAACCCTCCGGTGTGTCGCTTCTGGCTGATAAGGGCAGGTTTGAACTGGATATTTACGACGGAACCCCGACGGTTGTGGAACCCGGCGACCTTGTAGTATTTGCAATGTACGGAGACAGGATTGCAGTAAAGCTCAAAAATTCAGTGAGTTTCACTGTTGATTCACTGATTGTCCGCGGACTTGGCGTCAACGACCTTTTCTTTCTCAGAGTCAACGGAACTCCCGGAGAGCGTCGTCACTACAGCGGAAGCCTTAAATGCTATGCCGATCTTGGCGTTATGGTTCTTATAAATTTATGTGATCAGGAGGAATATGTTGCCGGAGTTGTCAGGACAGAAGGAGGACCAGGCAGAAGAATTGAATACCTTAAATCGCAGGCTCTTCTGGCCCGGACTTACCTTTACAGGCATCTCGACCGTCATCTGATCGATGGCTACAACCTTTGCGACCATACTCATTGCCAGGCTTTCAACGGAGTAACTTCCGACTCGCTTGTTCTCAGAGCGGTGAAGGAGACAAGGAACCAGGTTATTCTGGCAGCCGACAGCACTCTGATCATCTCGGCGTTTCACTCGAACTGCGGAGGAGAAACTTCAACTTCCGATTTTGTGTGGCTGGCATCACATGCCTATCTTAAGAAAGTTAATGATCCGTTCTGCCAGAAATCTCCGAATGCAAGATGGAAAAAAACAATACCTCTGGCAGAATGGGAGTCATATCTGAAACGTTCGGGCTTCCAGGGTCCGGGTAAAACCCCGCTGTCGTATAATTTTGTCCAGGATAAACGGCAAAACAACTATAAAGCAGGATCCTTTCCAATCCCCTTTAACAGGATCAGGAATGACTTTGACCTTAAGTCATCTTTTTTCTCGGTAACAAGGGAAGGGAATTCAATCATTCTCAGGGGAAGGGGATATGGCCACGGTGTTGGTCTGTGCCAGGAAGGCGCCATGGTAATGGCTGCAAGGGGATTCCTGTCTGACGAGATAATTAAATTTTATTATTCGGATGTGATCATAACCGATGTTAAAAATGCCAGACCTTTAAAAGTGATAAAAACTATCAACAGTAGTGATTAAGACCAGAAGGAAACTTATTGATTATTTTTGCCTCGCAACTTGAAGTATAAACTATTGAAATAATATCGATGTTCGCAATTTTCAGAAAGGAAACGACAGGTTTTTTCAGCAGTCTTACCGGTTATATGGTAATTATTGTCTTTCTGCTGATAAACTCACTGTTCATGTGGGTGCTTCCAGGTGAATGGAATATTCTCGACAGCGGCTATGCCGGCCTTGACACCCTTTTCCTTCTGTCGCCCTGGATCTTCCTGTTCCTTGTGCCGGCTGTCACTATGAAGATGATTGCGGAGGAGAAGCGGCTTGGAACATTGGAATTGCTGTATTCCAAACCCGTCACAGAACGGGGGATCGTCTATGGAAAGTTTTTTGCCGCAGTGGCCCTGGTACTGCTTGCCCTGGTTCCGGGGATAATCTATTACCTGTCAGTCCACTTTCTTGGAGATACTCCCGGAAACCTCGACAGGGGAGGCGCTGCAGGTGCTTTCATCGGTTTATTTTTCCTTGCTGCCGTTTATGCCTCCGCTGGTCTTTTTGCCTCCTCACTTACCGACAACCAGGTTGTCGCCTTTATTCTTGCGGTTCTCATCTGCCTGGGCCTTTTCATGGGATTCGATGCCTTTGCATATCTTCCCGGCCTCAGAAAAGTTGATGAATTCGTTATCGGATTAGGGATAACTGAGCATTACAAGTCGATGAGCAGGGGAGTGCTCGACCTCAGGGACATAGTATATTTCACCGCTGTAGTTATAATATTCAACGAAGCCACCCGGATGGTACTTCTTTCCAGGAACAGGGAAAAAAGAAACTGGATAAGTTTCGGAACAATGGTTGCGTTAGTTATTCTTGCCGCTGTTGCTGTTTCATTCCTCAGAATACGGGCCGACCTCACTGAAGACAGGCGCTACACGCTGTCGGAACCCACCAGGAAAGTTCTTTCAGGTATAAAGAACGATATCTTCGTTCAGGTCTGGCTCGACGGAGAAATGCCGATACCTTTCAAAAGATTGAAAAGATCAGTCGGAGAAATGCTGGATGAATTCAGGATATACTCCGGCCGCAGGGTGGATTATGATTTTATAAACCCCTCGGATAGCGATGATCCTGAAAAAAGGGATGCCCTTTACCAGTCGCTTCTTGAAAAAGGGCTTAATCCCGTAAATATTCAGGACAGTGATGCGGAAGGAGGATCGAGCCAGAAAATTATTTTCCCCGGGATGACTGTCAATTACAACGGGATCGAGGTGCCTGTCAATTTTCTTAAGAACAATCCGGCCATGACGGCAGAAGAGAATCTTCTTCATTCTGCAGAAGGTCTTGAATATGAGCTTATACAACCAATTGCAACTCTTAGCGCCGACACTGTTTACAGGGTGGCTTTCATTGAGGGCCATGATGAAATCCCCGAGACGGAAGTGGCCGATATTATTTTCCACATGGCACGATTCTTTACAGTCGACAGGGGAGTGATCGGAGGAACTCAGGGCATTCTCGACAAATATTCGGCAGTAGTGATAGCAGGACCTCAAAAGGAATTCAGTGAGAACGACAAGTTTGTGCTCGACCAGTATATAATGAACGGAGGAAAGGTGCTCTGGCTGCTTGAGGAGGTTAATGTAAATGCCGACAGCCTTGTGATGGGGGAGACTGCAGCAATCTACCGGCCGCTTAATCTTGAGGATCAGATTTTCAGATACGGAGTACGTATTAATCCCGAGGTCGTTCAGGATATAGAATGTGCTCAGATACGGCTGATTCTGTCGAGCGGAGGGGTAAGGCAGCAGCCGGTTTCGGTACCCTGGCTTTATTTCCCTCTCCTTACTCCTCAGACAGAGCATCCCATAACCAGGAACATAAACAGGGTAAGAGGGGAGTTTTCCAACTACATCGACACTGTGGGACTTGACCCGAATATCAGGAAAAATGTCCTCCTGTCTACATCCGGATTTTCCAGGACTTTATCACCTCCTTTCTTTGTAAGTCTGAAAGAAGCTGAAATGGTGCCGGAGGAAAATTTATTCAATAAATCAGGCCTGCCTGTCGCCGTGCTACTCGAAGGGGTTTTTCCTTCAGCTTTCAGGAACAGGCTTACAGGAAATATTGTCGATGATGCTTCTGTAAAGGTAAGGAATGAAAGTGTTCCTACCCGCATGATTGTTGTGGCCGACGGCGATATAATCAGGAATGAGGTAAGGAGGACAGGAACCGTTGAGACTCCCCTTCCCCTGGGACAGGACAGGTACACCCTTGAAATGTTCGGAAACAGGGATTTCATTCTGAACAGCCTGAATTACCTGGTCGACGACAACGGGATAATGGAACTTAGGTCGAGGGAGCTTAAACTCAGGCTGCTCGACGCCGCTGAAATAAAAGACAGGAGAGCATTCTGGCAAATCCTCAATGTTGCCGGGCCGGTTCTGCTCGTCCTTCTTGCAGGAGTCCTGTTTGGTTGGCTGAGAAGAAACAAGTACTCTAAACCGTGATGAAGAAACTCAAATTTTCACTTTCTGCACTTGGTGCAGCAGCCATTGTTTTTGCCGTGCTCCTTCTGGTAAGGGACAGGAAACCTTTCGGAGGAAGAAATACCTCCTTTGCAGCCGCGCCCGTAAAGGATATAACAAGAATTGAATTCACCGAGGGCAAAAGAATCCTCACACTCAGCGCCGACGGGGAAGAGTGGCTTGTAAACGGGAGTCAACCTGCAAGACGAAGCAGTATTCTATTCATTAAGAGGATACTGACCGGGATGCAGATCAAATCGCCCGTCTCAGATGATCTTTTCACTACTCAGATTACAAACAAGGGTATCGAGCCTCTGACTGTAAAAGTTTATGAAAAGAACAAATTGCTGAAGTCATTTCTGGTTTACAAAACAGCTTCCAACCAGTATGGAAATATCATGAAGCTGAAGCCAGGGTCGCTTCCGTTCATTGTATCAGTCCCCGGAAGCGAAGCAGAAATAGGATCAGCCTTTACCGTGAATGAACTCTTCTGGCAGCCTTACACCATTTTCAGCCTCCAGCCGGGGGAGATACACTCAGTAACCTTTGAAAACCTTGCAGATACGGCATCATCGTTCATGATAAGATATGAAGGAGGAATTCCTTCATTTTTCGGAAACGACAGGCGGATTACAGGCTGGGACAGCTCCCGTGTCGTAAGGTACCTGTCATATTTTACTCATGTGCCCTTCGAATCGTGGGCTACTGACCTGAGCGAAGAGGAAAAGACATCAATTTTGAAGGAACAACCATTTTACAGGATCACGGTTTTTAGCGCGGAGGGGGAGAAGAGCACAGTCAGCATGTGGAAACGCTATACGGCAGGGAAGGATTCCACAAGCGAGGATACCGACAGGATGTGGGCATTTAAACAGGACGGCAGGGATATCTTTATTGTTAAATATGCGGATATGGACCCCCTGATCAAAAAGCGCTCATATTTCCTGCCTGAGTAATAATTTGTTTGAGGATAAATGTTTTTTTTGTAATATTGATATTCGCGAAATTAAGAAGTAATTAAATCCATCATAATATGAAATTTGTTGTATCCAGCACAGAGTTATTAGGTCATTTGCAGGCCATAAGCAGGGTTATCAGTTCAAAAAACACCCTTCCGATCCTTGATAATTTCCTCTTTAATCTTTCAGACGGCGACCTTGAAATTACGGCATCCGATCTTGAATCGACCCTTATTACAAGGATGAAACTCGAGAATGCCACAGGTGACGGTATAATAGCTCTTCCGGCAAGGATACTTCTCGACACTCTGAAGGAATTTTCAGTGCAGCCGCTTTCATTCGACATAAACCTGGAAACACTGGCCGTTGTTATCACTTCCGAAAACGGAAAATTCAATGTAGTTGGTCAGAACGGAATTGATTTCCCGGCGCTTCCGGCTATAAAAAAGGATAAGAAATTCTCATTCGTCATCAATGCGGACGTTATGCTGGCAGGAATAAACAGGACCCTGTTTGCTACCGCCGACGATGAACTAAGGCCAGTAATGGGAGGCATCTTCGTGGAAGCATCACCCGACAAGATAACCTTTGTGGCTTCCGACGCTCATAAACTGGTAAGATATCAGCGCAGCGACTCCCATGCCGAGGATAATTCATCTTTCATCCTTCCAAAGAAGCCTGCTTCACTCCTGAAAAATATTCTGCCCAGGGAAGAGGGGCCTGTAACCGTTGAATTCGACGACAAGAATGCATTCTTCAACCTGAACGACTACAAGGTGGTCTGCAGGCTGGTGGAAGGAAATTATCCCAATTACAATTCGGTCATTCCCAAAAATAATCCGCGAAAAGTCAGCGTCGACCGCGTGGAATTCTACAACACTCTCAGAAGAGTATCGGTCTTTTCCAACCAGGCAAGCAACCTTGTAAAGCTTCAGCTTAAAGGCAACCAGATGACTGTATCGGCGCAGGATATCGACTTCTCGATCTCGGCTTATGAGAAAATCAAATGCCAGTATGAGGGAGATGACCTTGAAATTGGATTCAAATCGGTGTTCCTTCTGGAAATTCTTTCCAACATGTCTTCCCAGGATGTAATGATAGAACTGGCCGACCCGACAAGAGCCGGATTGTTTCTCCCGGGTGAAGCTGAGAATGAGTCGGAAGACCTTCTCATGCTCCTTATGCCAATGATGATAAACGCCTGACAGGTGAAACTATATCTACGCAGACCCATAGCCTTTATCGATCTTGAAACCACAGGTATCAATGTTTCGTCAGATCGTATCGTGGAAATATCAGTTCTGAAGATCAACCCGAACGGCACCGAGGAATGGATGATATCCAGGATTAATCCTGAAATGCCTATACCTCCGAAATCCACAGCCATTCACGGGATAACTGATGAAGACGTTGCGGACTCTCCGAAATTCAGGGAAATAGCCAAAAACCTTGCCGCATTTCTCGAGGGAACTGATCTCGCCGGATTCAATGCTATCAAATTCGATATTCCAGTTCTGGCTGAGGAATTCCTGAGAGTGAATATTGATTTTAATTTTCTGAAGCGAAAGTATATAGACGTTCAGGTAATATTCCACAGAAAGGAACAAAGGACTCTTTCGGCAGCCTACAAATTCTATTGCGAAAAAGAGCTGGAGAATGCCCACAGCTCCAAAGCCGATACACAAGCCACTTATGAGGTCCTTAAAGCCCAGCTCGACAGGTACTCAGACCTGGAAAATGATGTTGAAAAACTTGCCGACTTCAGCTCTTACAATAACCTTGTCGACTTTGCGGGAAGAATAGTATATGACGAGAAGGGTGTGGAAGTCTTTAACTTCGGAAAACACAAGGGAAAACCCGTGACCGATGTTCTCAGAGAAGAACCGTCATATTACTCATGGATTATGAATGGCGATTTTCCGCTGTACACAAAGAAGATCCTGACGGAAATAAAACTCCGTTCATTCGGCCAGTGATAAAAGCAAAATGAAAATTATCTGCATCGGGATGAACTACCGGAGGCATGCCATGGAAATGGGCAGGCCTTTCCCGTCGGAACCAGTTGTGTTTATGAAACCCGACTCTTCCCTTCTTAAGAAAAATAAACCTTTCTTCCTTCCTGATTTCTCGAGTGATATTCATTATGAGCTCGAAGTGGTTGTGAAAATTTCGAAACTTGGCAAGTCTGTTTCACCGAAATTTGCTCCGAGATATTATGATGAGATTACAGCAGGAATTGACATAACGGCAAGGGATATCCAGACCAGGCTTTCAAAATCGATGCTTCCCTGGGAGATATCAAAGGGATTTGACGGTTCGGCTCCCATAGGCGAATTCATTCAGGTCAGCTCGGCAGGCGATATAGGCAACCTTGATTTCCGTCTGGAGATAAACGACAGAATTGTACAGCAGGCCAATACTTCCGATATGATCTTTGGTGTGAATGAGCTGATCTCATATATATCCCGGTATTTTACCCTTAAAACGGGCGACCTTATCTTTACGGGAACTCCTTCGGGTGTGGGCCCGCTGAAACGCAACGATCATCTTGTCGCCTGGATCGGCGATAAACCCCTGCTCGATTTCAATATTAAGTAAACCGGGTCCGGCCTATCCGGCAGATGAGGCTATTCATTGGTTGAGCCAGCCCTTTTTTAATTTTGCAGATAATCTGTCAGTTAAACCAGTAGGATAATTTCACTACAAGCCCCCTGTTCTTCGACCTGAGGTCTCCGGTGTAAGGATCCCCGAAACTGTTGTTAAGGATGTCTCCGGCCCATGAGTTCTCAGTATATACTATGAACAGATCCGAAACAGGGGCGAAGCGCCACTGGAACCGCATGTTCAGATTCAGGTTGTCGATCTGGTTGTTGTACTGAACAAAGCTTGTAAAGAACAGGTTGTCGGTAAAAGTGAAATCGAATCTCGGTCCGATAAGAAGAAGTTTTGCATCATTGTAGGGCAAAGGAAGCCGGATATCATTGTAGGTTGTCACAAGCGCCAGGCTTCCGTAAGGCTGAACCCTGTAGTTGACCTCGCCGTTAAGGGTAAGCCGGTCGCCGTTGTAGTACCCTCCATACCTGGCTGAAAGTGAGTAGTTGAACATCCTCCGGTTATCAGAAATATAGGTGGCGCCGATCTCATTCCAGCTGAAATCATCCCCGGCCGATAACTCAGGCCCTCCGGTATTGGTGGGATCGAAGGGCTGGAGAAGCTTTATGTAATTCTCCTTCATGTCGATGGAGAATGAACTCTTGTTCAGCCAGTCGATCCTGTACATAAGGTTCGTTTCCCTGTCGCTAAGAGAGAACGAGTCATACGGATCGAAATAGGTGTCGAGCTTCAGAACAGGCCCGTGACTGATGATGCTTTTGCTCTCAGGGAAAAATTTGTACTGGAATGATCCGTTAAGCTGGTAATAGCCCCTTCTCCTTACATATCCGGTCTCGGCATTGTAGCCCGAACCAGTCAGAGCCTGGTTAAGGGATGCCGTTATAAATTGTGTCGAGTGGGTAATATTGGCAGCCAGAGCCGCATCTTTTATTGTAAGATTCTTTACCAGATTCTGATGATAATAAACTTTTCCGTTCCACCTGTTATCGGGTGTGGCAAGGTTATATTCCAGACCGGCAATCCTGTTGTACTTGTTCCCGGTAAACGTTCCGTCACCACTGGCATTCATCACCTGTTTGTTTATAAAGAACCCGGTGACACTCGATCTGCTGAATACAAGCCGCTGGAGAGCTGCAACCATATAGTTGGCCGCATGGACATCATCATTTTTTCCTGTCTGGATATCCATTACCCCGAGCCTCCATCTGTCGCCCGGATTCCCGCTCAGTCTCGCTCCTGCCAGCACAGGATTATCGAGGCCTATCCTTCTTGAGAAGAAAGGCCTTACCCTTTCAGTTCCCAGGCTTGCAAACAGGTCGCTGTTCTCGAGGTAAAACTGTCTCTTTTCCGGGAAGAAAAGCTCATATCTGTCGAGGTTTGTTTGTTGCCTGTCGACCTCCACCTGTGAGTAGTCGGGATTGATAGTCAGGTCAAGATTAAGGGATGTGGAGAGGATCATCTTGGCATCCATTCCTGCATTCCATTTCCATTCAGTGCTTTCTCCCGCTTCAAAGTCGCGTGTAACTCTGGCTGTTGCATAGGGGATCAGTGAAAAACGAAGCCCGGCTTTATCCCGGGGCTCATCCCATGCAAGGGTTCCCACAAAGGGAAGGGAACAGTGCGGAAACTGACGGGGCATAGGAGCCCAGGCCGATTTCTCGTTATTCTTGAGATCGAGCCTTCCGAAATTGATGCCCCATTCCTTGTCTCCTTCGAAGTACCTTATGCTCCTGAATGGAATACTTACTTCTGTAACCCACATGTCATCATAAGATCTGACTTCCGACTTCCATTTGATGTCCCAGCTGTAATCGACTTTTGTACCTTCATACTGTAAGCCTTCAGCCTGTGCTCCCGCCGCCGATATCCCGAAGGCAAACCCGTTCGTCAGGTCATTGTAGGTGTTGAGGAAAAACATGAAATTATCGTTGTTGGAGAAATTGAAGTCTCTTCGCAGCGATTCAACCGGCCTCTTCCCTGGTGTCGGATCATGGCATATTATTCCGAGGTAAAGATTTGATTTATCATAGGTAAGCATTACTTCGGTCTTTGCTATGGGCTTTCCTGTGTCGGTAGGAGTAACCCGCTGAAATTCCCTTGCCTTTTCCGCTGCCGACCATGGTTCCTCATCAAGAACTCCGTCGATAATCAAATGTCTGTCGGTTTTTTTTATCGGGATCAGATATTTGCCGCGATTGACACCTCCCGTCTGGCCTGAAAGATATGTCCCCGGGAAACACAAAAGAAGTATGACTGCTATAACAGTATGGCGTGACATCAGAAATTAAATTTTGGTGAAGATAAAGAATTGGTTTGTGAATATAATGTTCTATTTTTATGCAATTGCTGATCCAATCGTGATTTTAGAGTTTTTTCACATTCTGATACGGAGGTTATGTGATCTTGTAAGTTTGATAAAAGTCTTGCCATGAATATTTATATTTCCAATGATGCAAATGAACTGGGTGCAGAAGCCGCCCGAATGATCTCTGTTGAACTGAGCAATATTATCAGTTCAAAGGGAGAGGCAAGAATGGTTGTCTCGACAGGCAGCTCACAGTTTGAAATGTTCAGGGAACTGGTGGGAAAAAATATCAACTGGCAGAAAGTTGAAGTGTTCCACCTCGACGAATATATAGGGATCCCGCTTAGCCACAGGGCAAGCTTCAGGAGCTACCTGTATGAGAGATTCATAAACCTTGTCCCGGTAAAACGCTTCCACAGCATCGATGTGGAAAGGGATATCGACACTCTGATCAATGAACTCACCATGTCAGTAAGGAACAAACCAATCGATCTGGGGATTATAGGAATAGGGGTTAACGGGCATATAGCATTCAATGATCCACCGGCAGATCTCGATACACGCGATGCTTATATCAGGGTCAGGCTTAATGAAGAGTGCAAACTCCAACAGGTAAACGAAGGATGGTTCGGATCGGTTGAGGAGGTTCCGCAAACGGCGGTTTCGATGAGCGTATGGCAGATAATGCAATGTAAAACAATAATTTCAGTGGTGCCTCATCAGGCCAAGGCCGAGGCAGTAAGGAAAACCCTGACGGAAAGCCCGGGCAGGATGGTACCAGCTTCAATGCTGAAGAAGCATCCCGACTGGCACCTTTTCCTTGACAGGGACTCTGCCGGCGGGATAGTAAGGTACTGACCGGGATAAAGTCTGGTATTTTCGAAATGAGTTTAATGAAATTTTTTGATGGAAAGATCCGGAGAAGTGTCAGGCCTGCACTACGAAACAGGTAAGCCTGTAAGGATAAATTTCAGCGGCGGCAGGATAGATTCGCTTACTGAAATTCAGATGTCGGAAGAGCTTGAAGATATTTTTATCGCTCCGGGACTGATCGACAATCAGATCAATGGTTACAACGGAGTCGATTTTTCAGACCCTTCTGCAGGAGCCGAAAGGATAAGGATGGCTGTTGATGCCATAAGGAGTGACGGAGTAACAACTTTTTTCCCTACCATAATCACAGGCAGCCATGACAACCTGATAAAGGTTTTCAGAAATCTTGCAAGAGCCCTCAGGTATGATGAGGAGATAAGTAATTCAGTTGCAGGCTTCCACCTTGAAGGGCCTTACATATCGCCTGAAGCCGGCTATTACGGAT
>JAKLIJ010000025.1 GCA_022709665.1 Bacteroidota bacterium | reverse complement strand
TTATCCCGGGAACTTGATACCGGGCTCTTTCTTCCCATTTTGTCAAGCTGAATAATAAGCAGTTTTGATTCCCCGGAAGCAGGAATTTCTTTGGGTCTCAATGAAAGACTGTACGATTTGTGCAATGGAGTATAAATGTTGTGAATTTCAAAAATATCGGAGTACATTCCATTCTGACCGGGTGTTTTTCCGAACTGGAACCACAGTGTATCGTAAAGGCAGCCGTTCTCAATAGTTACAGCGACATCCTTTGTGACGAACCTGTTGTTTCTGTTGTAAGGCATCATTATTCCGGTCTCTGCTTTTTCTGCATTTCCTGCATTTTCCTTTTTGGAAGGAGTGTTTTCCGAAGTGACATCAAAGGAAAGGACCGACTTGTTTCCATGAAGATCCGAAACCGTAAGTTCAATAGTATGTGATGAGTTTCCGGTAAAGTTAATTATTCCCCTGTCGGTAAGATCCCTGTAAACGCTCAGCCTGTCATTCGGCAGACGGTAAGCTCTTTCTATATATATGTTATCACGCATGTAAGTTTCATAATCAATATGGCTGTTTACATACCGTGTCTCGTTATAGGAAAATTCATCCATCACATAGTTGAAGACCTGCATGTTGTCAATCTTAAGCTGAATGGAATGTACTGAGAACCTGTTTCCGGTGTTGTTGATGAAGTCGTAAGCCCGGAATCCGAATCCGGCAGGTCCGCTTATTGAGATTTTGTTTTTTGATGACAGGCTGAATTTTCCATTTCCGCCGCTGACATCAAGCTTCAGTGTTTTGTTTTGATTATTAATCAGGGTGTTTTTGGATATGGGATAGATTACGAGTCTGTCGATCACCGGTTTTATCCGGTCACTGATTCCGAATTCAAAAAGGAAAGGATTTACCGGGATCTCACCGTCTGATTTTCGTATTTCATAGTGAAGATGAGGCCCCGAGGAACTTCCTGAGTTGCCTGAATATGCTATCACATCTCCCTGTTCGAAACGAAATCTTTCTTTAGGAGGCCAAAGTGTGACCATGAAGCTTTTTTCCTCGTACTGTCTGGAAATGAGATATTCATCAATTTCGGGAGTGAATTTTTCAAGATGAGCATAAACAGTGGAGTACCCGTTGGGGTGACGTAAGTAAAGAGCTTTCCCGAAGCCTCCTGGTGAAACGGTTATCCTGTAAACATAGCCATCTGCAGCTGCAACAACTTCCTTGCCTGTAACACCCTGAGTCTTGATATCTATACCGGAATGAAAGTGATCTGTCCTTAGTTCCCCGAAATTTGAGGAAAGGGAAAGTGGAATCCTGACAGGTGAAATGAACAGTGAACGATCGTCCGGCTTTTCGGGAAAGGAAGCGGCCAGAAGGAATTTTACAAGTAAAGTAAGTATAATGATCATGGCTTTAATTCGATCTCTTTAGCGTCATGTGCAAAACTATGCTTATGAGCTGTTCTTCCAAACTATTTATGTTAAATTTTTGAAAATTTCATTATCTGTGCTAACTTTGCATTAAAGATTCTGATATGTCCGTTCAAAGTCTTGAGGAGCTTGCAATGCTGAACAAAAAGCTCGATGAGTTGTTTGAGAGATATAATGATTCCAGGAATAAAATCAGGGATCTGAAGAACGAAAATGACATCTTGAAACGTTATATACAAGAGCGTGACAATAAGATCAGGGATCTTGAAAGCAAATACGAAAGGATCAAGATATCAGGAGCACTGAGGGGTGATGGCGCAGGAGCGGAAGAGGCGAAGGAAAGGATTAATGAATTGGTGCGGGAAATAGACAGATGTGTTGCTCTTTTGAACAGATAAGATATAGCAATGGATGATAAGCTTTCTATCAGGGTCAATATAGCTGACAGGTATTATCCATTGAAGGTGGAAAGGGAAAATGAGGAAAGGATCAGAAAGGCTGCCAGGATGATTAACGAGAAAGTGCTGCAATACAAGCAGCGCTACTCGGATAAGGATGTTCAGGATTTTTTGGCGATGGCCTCTCTGCAATATGTGATCAAGCTTAATGAAGACGAAGAAAGGCTGATCTCAGATAAACTTCCGGAAGCCCTCAGGGAACTGGCGAGAAAAATTGATGATGTTCTTGAAGAGAAAGAGTAACAGCGTTCTTTTACATAGCAAAAACTTATTGCCCGCATTGTTTCTTCATTCATTTTTGAAACTCAACACTTAAAACTTTGGAGTCATCCTTAGTGTGGTAAGAACAGGCCTCATCCCGGTTCGCCGGGAACCCGCCTCCGGGCGGGTCAGTGGAAGTTCGAGCCGTATTAGAGGCTCCAGCCATGCAGATATGGGGTTTTATAAAAGCTGAAGAGACTTTGCGGGTTTTTTTATTTACAACTTAACACACATCATATGACACTTACCATAATACTTACAATTGCCGGACTGATAATAGGTTCTGCCGCCTCTTATGTGATCTGGCAAAAAGCTCTCGGAAACAAGAGCAAAAAGATTATCAGCGAGGCGGAAACCGAAGCTGAAGTTATTAAGAAGGAGAAAATACTTCAGGCCAAGGAAAGGTTCCTTCAGCTTAAGGCTGAGCATGAAAAGATAATCAATGAAAAAAACAACAAGATAACCCAGGCTGAAAACCGGATAAAACAAAAGGAACTGACACTTTCCCAGAAGATTGAAGAAGCTCAGAGGAAGAAGAACGAAGCAGATGCCATCAGGGATAACCTGACATCCCAGATTGACCTGGTGGAGAAAAAGAACGAAGAACTTACGAGGCTGCACCGTCAGCAGGTTGACAAGCTTGAAACTATTTCCGGGCTTTCGGCCGAAGAGGCAAAAAACCAGCTTATCGAGTCACTGAAGGAGGAGGCTAAGACCGGCGCTATGTCATACATAAATGAGATCCTCGATGAGGCAAAAATGACGGCTAACAAGGAAGCAAAAAGGATAGTTCTTCAGACAATCCAGAGGGTTGCAGCCGAGAATGCAATCGAAAACGCAGTCACTGTATTCCATATAGAGTCTGACGAGATGAAAGGAAGGATAATCGGCCGTGAAGGAAGAAACATCAGGGCACTTGAAGCTGCCACCGGAGTGGAGATTATTGTAGACGACACCCCTGAGGCCATTGTTCTTTCAGCTTTCGATCCGATACGCAGGGAGGTTGCCCGTCTGGCCCTGCACCAACTTGTCACGGATGGAAGGATACATCCCGCCAGAATTGAGGAAATTGTTGAAAAGACAAGGAAACAGGTTGAAGAAGAAATTCTTGAGGTTGGGAAAAGAACCACAATCGACCTGGGCATACACGGACTTCATCCTGAACTGATACGGCTTGTCGGGAAAATGAAATACAGGTCGTCGTATGGTCAGAACCTGCTTATGCACTCCAGAGAAGTAGCAAATCTTTCAGCGATAATGGCAGCAGAACTCGGGCTTAATCCCAAACTGGCAAAAAGAGCCGGATTGCTTCATGATATCGGCAAGGTGCCGGATGACGAACCTGAACTGCCGCACGCAATACTCGGGATGAAAGTTGCTGAGAAATACAAGGAAAAGCCTGAAGTTTGCAATGCAATAGGCTCTCATCATGACGAGACTGAAATGACTACCCTGATTGCTCCGATTGTGCAGGTTTGTGACGCAATTTCAGGCGCCAGGCCTGGCGCCCGTCGTGAGGTTGTCGAATCGTATATAAAAAGGCTAAAGGAACTGGAATCAGTTGCTCTCCAGTATCCGGGTGTTATGAAAACCTATGCCATTCAGGCGGGACGTGAGCTGAGAGTAATAGTAGGAGCGGAAAAGGTAAATGACAAGGAAGCAGAAAACCTTTCCTTTGAGATTGCGAGGAAGATACAGACGGACATGACTTATCCCGGACAGATAAAAATCACTGTTATCCGTGAAACAAGAGCGGTTAATTATGCAAAATAAACAGAGCATTTAAATTTTTTCAGGGGATAATGTCAAAAATAAAGCTGCTGAACATAGTAGGAGCAAGGCCACAGATAATAAAATCATCAGCAATCAGCAGAGCCATCCGGACAGGTTTTTCTGACCTGATCACCGAACTTACCCTTCATACGGGACAACATTACGACAGGGAGTTGTCGGAAGTCTTCTTCGATGAACTCGAAATACACAAGCCTGATTTCAATCTGGGTGTTGGTTCAGCCAGGCATGGACGCCAGACAGCTGCAATGATAACCGGCATAGAGGAAGTGCTTCTCGAAGAAAAGCCCGACGGGGTTTTGCTTTACGGAGATACAAACTCCACTCTGGCCGGAGCGATTGCAGCGTCAAAACAGCATTTCCCGGTCATCCATATAGAAGCAGGCCTGCGTTCGTTCAATAAGAACATGCCTGAAGAGCTCAACAGGATAATAAGCGATCATGCTTCCACTCTGCTTTTTGCCCCGACTAATGCTGCGTTTAAAAATCTTATTCACGAGGGTTTCCGCCCTGAAAACAGTCCTCCCTATACAATAGACAATCCGAAGATCTACCTTACGGGAGATATTATGTATGACAACTCACTCTTCTTTGCTGAACTTGCGGAGCGCAAGAAAAGTGAGCTGCTTGAATCGATGTCGCTTGAAAGGAACAAATTTGTACTTGCCACCATCCACAGGGATATCAATACTGATGATATCAGGAGGCTGGAAGCAATCATGTCGACCATTAAGCAACTGGCTGAAGAATACATGATGCCATTTGTAATTCCCTTCCATCCCCGGACCATGAATTCTCTGAAATCTGGTCTGGTGAACCTGCTTGAAGATCTTCGTAAATCGAAACATATCAGGATAATACCACCTGTGTCGTATCTTACCATGACTTTCCTTGAGAAAAACTGCTTTATGATTATGACCGATTCCGGAGGAGTTCAGAAGGAATCTCATTTTTTCAAAAAGCCCTGTATTGTCCTGAGAAGAGAAACCGAATGGATAGAACTTGTAGCAAACGGAACCGTGATGCTCGCTGATGCCAATCCCGACCTGATTGTTCACGCATTTGAGGGATATGTCCAGCCGGGCATCCATCTTGATTATCCGGGCTTCTATGGTGACGGAAAAACATCTGAATTCATTCTCAAAGAGATACTGATGCTGTTTGAAAGTTGAAATGGTCTGCCGGAAGAAATAAAAACCGGCATGAGCCGTTCTTTTTTAAAGTTTTCTCATGAATCGCAAATTATGCGGCCATAAGGTTCTTGTGACTGGCGGAGCTGGATTTATAGGATCCAATCTGGTAGAATCACTTCTGGCAACCGGAAATACAGTTGTCTGCCTTGATAATTTCTCAACCGGAAAAAGAGAGAATATTTCCGTTTTTTCAGGCCACCCCCGTTTTGAACTTATTGAAGGTGACATACGACACTATGCCGACTGCGAGAGATCGGTCAGAGGAGTAGCTTATGTATTCCATCAGGCTGCTCTTGGCTCTGTTCCACGGTCAATAAAAGATCCGGTTACTTCCACCGATGTCAACATAGGCGGTTTTGTAAAAATGCTTTATGCATCGAAAGAAGCAAAGGTAAAAAGGTTCATCTACGCTGCAAGTTCCTCAACCTACGGCGATCATCCAGGCTTGCCCAAGGTGGAGGACAGGATTGGCAGGCCGCTGTCTCCATATGCTATTACAAAATATGTTGATGAGCTTTATGCCGAAAACTTTGCCACGACTTACAATATCGAAACGATAGGGCTAAGATATTTCAATGTCTTCGGCAGAAGGCAGGATCCGATGGGGGCCTATGCAGCCGTAATTCCTCTTTTTGTAAAAAAGCTTGCAAGCCATGAAGCTCCCCTTATCAACGGAGACGGCACTTATTCGAGGGATTTCACATACATTGACAACGTTGTACAGGCGAACCATCTTGCAGCTCTGGCCGACAGGCCTGAAGCTGTTAACCAGGTTTACAATGTTGCCCATGGCGAAAGGACAAACCTGAATGAACTGTTTGAGATGATCAGACAGATAATAGGACGCCATGACAGAAATGTACTGAATATTACTCCCATTTATGGGCCGGTGAGGGCAGGGGATATTCCCCATTCACTTGCGTCAATAGAAAAGGCCGGCAGATTGCTCGGATACAAACCCACACACACTGTGAAAGAAGGAATGGAAGAGGCGATTGACTGGTACAGAGCTAATTTGTAACAATTGTTACATTTTCAATTCATTAGATTATTTTCAATACTCTGTCAGCAAGATCCATTATTGCCGGCTTGTAATCATTTATAAATTCTCCGGTAATGCGGTTTCCTATAACCAGGCACGCTGTAATTGCCTTGTGGCCGAGGAGACCCGAAAGACCGTATATTGCAGAACTTTCCATTTCGTAGTTGCATATTTTCCTTCCCCGGAAAGAAAACTCTGCAAGTTTTCCATTGATCTCACTGTCGAAGGTCTCAAGCCTTAGTTTCCTGCCCTGAGGGCCATAAAAGCCCGGTGCTGAAATAGTAATGCCCCGGAGGAATCTGTCACCTCCAAACATGTCGGCCAGTTCCCTGTTTGCATTCACAGCATAGGGAAATGGGAGAGTATCGGGCCATTCAAGATATTCGGCTATGACTGATGATAACATATTGTCGAGAAGCCAGTCGTAACCTTCATAAAAATGAATCAGTCCGTCAAATCCCACTGCTGTTTCAGTAATAACGTACGATCCGGTTGGAACATCTTCCCTGAGACCTCCGGATGTTCCGATCCTTACGAATGTAAGAGATACTGGTTCAGGTTTAGGTTCGCCGGTAACAAGATCGATGTTTACAAGGGCATCCAGTTCATTAATAAGAATGTCGACATTGTCGGTGCCTATGCCTGAAGAGATTATACTTACTTCTGTCCCTCCCGCGAACCCGGTAATGGTTCTGAATTCCCTGTTCTCTTTCCTTATTCTTATGTCGGTAAGCAGGGATGAAAGCATATCTACCCTTCCGGGATCTCCTACAATGATTATTTTGTCGGCAATGTCACCGGGAAGAAGGTTCAGATGAAAAATACTTCCGTCCCTGTTGGTTATCAGTTCGGTCTTCTTCTGCATAATGAAAAATAAAGACCAAAGATAGCAAATCCGGGTGAAATGCTTTACTGATAGTACTCCATAATCCTGCCTGAAATAAGCATCAGCGAAATTTCAGCCAGTTTTGCCTGATACTCCACGGAAAGAAGTCTTTCTCGTGCATCCAGAAGACTTTTCTGAACCTCTCTGAGATCAATTCCGGAAAGGTCGCCGAGTTTGTATCTTTCCATTGCTATTTCAAGGTTTTCGCTAGCAGTCTGGAGGTTCTGGTTTTCAAGGGTAATAAGTCGGAGATAGCTGCTATAGGCGCTGTAAAGGGTAATCAGATCAGCTCTGACGCCCTGTTCGACCTCCTGGTACCTGAGTTCCCTGTTGCGGATTTCAATCTCAGCATTTTTAAGGCTTCTCCTCTGGTTAAGTCCGTCGAAAATATTTACTCCCAGTGTCAGCCCGTAATTCATTCCGTTGGTGTTCTGACGTTCAAGTGTTCCTGAGGAATAGTTATTCAGAGTTGTAGTATAACCGGAAGAGGCATTAAGGTATGGATAACTTCTTGATGCTACAAGTTTCCTGTCATATTCAGAAATCGTTTTGTTTCTTGCAGCAATTTGAAGACTCGTGTTGTTTGCAAGGGTTTGCTCAAGGAGTTTCTCGAACAGGAGCTCCGGATTAACTGTGATTGTGGTATCGCTCGTGCTAAACCACTGGCTGAGGTCATCAACTGCCATGAGTTCGTTCAGTCGGATCTGTGCAGCCCTTACAACTTCGTTCTGCCTCGAAACCCTGGAACTGTCGGAATTCAAATAAACCCGCGACTGTAACACCTGAAGCTTTGAACTGGAACCCAGAAGATATCTGTCCTCATCTATCCTGAGCCTTTCCTTTGAAAGTGTGATTGCGTATTGCAGATTATTAAGGAGCATGGTCTGCTCTATATAATTGTAATATGCAGAAGTAATATCGGCAACCAGGTTCTCGAGAGAGAACTGAGTATTGAGCTCCCCGATCTGTTTCAGTTCATTTAACTTTTTGTAAGTAGTCTGAACATTGAAGCCGTTGAATATTGTCAGTCCCAACGACAGGCCGGCATTTGCAGTTGTTGTATTATCTCCGTTTGCTTTGGTTTCGGTCCCGTCGGTGTATTTTCTTACAGTATTATTAATATTTCCGCCGTACCGGCTTGAAAGGTCAATTGAAGGAAGAAAACCTGCATTCCCTATTGTGAAATTGTTTTTTGCCACTTCCTCACTGTTCTTTGAAATGAGAAGGGAATAATTCTTCTCAAGTCCGACTGTAATACAGTCGTTCAGGTCGTAAATGACCTGAGCATTTGAATTAATGCTGACTGCCAGGAATATCAGTCCCGGCAACAGCAGTCTGGGTTTTATCATCATTACTTTTTGGTTCACTTGATATGTAAGTATAGATTGCAGGCACGATGAAGAGTGTAAGGAAGGTAGATACAAGCATGCCACCCACCACCGTTATACCCATTGCGACACGGCTCTGTGCTCCTTCACCCAGTCCCAGGGCAAGGGGCAGAAGGCCGAATATTGTTGCAAGGCTTGTCATAAGAATCGGACGGAACCTGGATGCAGCTGCACTCTTGATGGCGTCCGTTTTATTCAGACCGGAAGCTTTTCTCTGGTTGGCAAATTCAACAAGAAGAATTCCGTTCTTGGATACGAGACCAATAAGCATGATCAGTCCGATCTGGCTGAAGATGTTCATTGTAACGTTAAAATACCACATAAATATAAGGGCGCCGGTAAGGGCAAGCGGAACCGTCATCATTACGATCAGCGGATCCTTGAAGCTTTCGAACTGTGCTGCAAGAACAAGGAAGATAAGTACAAGCGCAAGCATGAATGCGAACATAAGGCTTGAAGAGCTTTCCGTATAGTCCTTTGAATCGCCGGCCAGTGCAGTCCTGAATGAATCATCAAGTACTTCATCTGCTATCCTGTCCATTTCTTCAATCCCCTCACTTATGGTTTTTCCTTTAGCCAATCCTGCGGATACAGTAGCGGCAACGAACCTGTTGTAACGATATAGCTGCGGAGGGGCTGTTTCTTCCGACAGTGTAACAAGATTGTCGAATTGTATCATTTCACCCTTGTTGCTTCTTACGTATAGTGATTTAAGGTCGAGAGGCTTATTTCTGTTTTCCCTGGCCAGCTCTCCGAGAATCTGATACTGTTTTCCGTTCATAAAGAAATACCCGAACCTCTGGCCGCTAAGGGCAAGCTGAAGTGTCTGACCGATATTTTGTGTAGAAACCCCCAGTGTGATGGCCTTTTCCCTGTTTATATGAATTCTGAGTTCGGGTTTGGTGAATTTAAGGTTCACATCTGCCATCTGCAGGACTTCGCTGTCGTTCACCTTATTCATGAAAGCAGGAATCACTTCTCTGAGTTTCTCTATGTCGGTGGCCTGCAGAACGTACTGAACCGGCATGCCCATTCGCCTCTGACCGAATGTTGATTGCTGCTGGACGAATGCCCGGGCCTTGGTCTTGCTCCTGACATCAACCGACAGCTGGTCGGCAATTTCCTGCTGCGACCTGCTTCGTTCATCAGGATTGACCAGACTTATCCTGATATTAGCAAAAGTTCCGCCCCGTACCATCGTAGTATATGAAAGCTGTTCAGGAACAGATTTTTCTACCAGTTCAGCCAGGTCGTCAACATAGGCAAGCATGTATTCATAAGTCGCTCCTTCAGCTGCAGAGGTGTTTATGGTGATCTGCGACCTGTCCTCCAGAGGAGCCATTTCACCAGGTATTACCATCCAGAGCAGACCAATCAGACCTATAGATGCGACAAGGATAATGAGTGCAAACCTTCTGTTTTTAAGGAAGGATTCCAGATTTCTTCTGTACCATTCATTCATGCCAACAAAAAACGGTTCTGTTTTCCTGTAAATCCATGTATGGCTTTTTTCCTTTCTTAAAAGCTTGGTTGAAACCATTGGAGTAAGCGAAAGTGCCAGAAAAGCCGAAATAGTAACAGTTCCGGCCATCACTACTCCGAACTCCCTGAACAGGCGGCCGGTTATTCCCTCGAGAAAAACAATGGGAAAGAACACCGATACCAATGTTATGGTTGTAGCTATGATGGCAAAGTAGATCTCTTTTGAACCCTGATGCCCGGCTTCGAGTGGTGACATTCCGGATTCCACCTTTACGAATATGTTTTCCATTACCACAATGGCATCATCCACCACAATGCCTATTGCGAGAACAAGGGCAAGCAAAGTAAGCACATTTATGGAGAACCCGGCCAGATACATTATGAAGAATGATCCGACCAGTGAGACAGGTATGACCAGAATAGGTATAATTGTTGCCCTCCAGCTTCGGAGAAAGAAATATATGATTACAACTACCAGTGCGAATGCAATGAAAATTGTATCTTCCACTTCCTTTATGGAAGAGCGGATATAAGCTGTGTTGTCGTAGTTGACATTAACCTGGACGTCGTCGGGAAGGTCCTTTTTTATATACTCGAGTCTTCTGTATATCTCATCGACTATTTCAATATGATTTGATCCGGGCTGGGGGATGACAGCGATCATTGCCATAGGCACACCGTTCTCCTTCAGGATTCCCCTGATATCTTCAGGTCCCAGCTCAGCTCTTCCGACATCCTGAAATCTTACAATCTGGTCTCCGTTTTGTTTTATTATCAGTTCGTTGAACTGTTTCGGAGTTGTCATCAGCCCCATTGTCCTTATTGTGAGCTGGGTTGTCGTCCCCTCGATTGCTCCAGAGGGCAGTTCAACGTTTTCACGGGAGATGGCATCCCTTACGTCCATTGGTGTAAGACCGTATCCTGCCAGTTTGACGGGATCAATCCACAAGCGCATTGAGTAACGCTTTTCGCCAAAGATGTTTATGGCGCTCACCCCTGAAACTGTCTGGAGCTGCTCCTTAAGAGTAAGGTCAGCTATTTCAGAAAGTTGCAGAAGTGATCTCTTATTGCTTTCAACCGTAAGGAACAGGATGGGATTTGCATCCGCATCAGCCTTCGTAACGGTGGGAGGGTCGCAGTCGCGAGGCAGCCTTCGCTGTGCCTGTGATACCTTATCCCTGACATCATTTGCTGCCGTTTCAAGATCAACCGAGAGCTCGAATTCGACAGTGATCCTGCTTGAGCCCTGGCTGCTGACACTTGTCAGGGTACGCACTCCCGGAATACCGTTAATTGATTGTTCCAGAGGCTCTGTAATCTGAGTTTCAATAACATCGGAATTTGCTCCGGGGTATGAGGTATTGACAGAAATAATGGCAGGATCGACACTTGGATACTCACGTATGCCAAGAAATGTAACACCTACTATTCCGAACAGGACTATTACGATGGCAAACACCGTTGACAGTACCGGCCGGTTTATACTTGTCGATGAAAGACTCATTATCTGATTAGTGTTTGTTTTTAGTTTTTAATAAGAGTATCAAGAACCACAGGGAGGTTTTGCCTTAACTGAAGGATTCCCGAAGTCAGAAGAGTATCTCCGAATTTCAGTCCCTCGGTTATCTGAACATTCGATTCTGTACGCAGCCCAACGCCAACCTTTACCACTTCAGCCTTACCGTTTCTGTAAACATAAACCATTTCTCCCTCCATTTCAGGTGTAATCGCTTCTGCAGGAACTGAAATCGCATCTTCGATCTGTGACAGAAGCAGTGTTACTGAAGTAAAACGCCCCGGTTTGAGTTCTTCATTGTTGTTCGGGTAAAGAGCCCGGAGCACTATGGATCTGGTAGCAACATCAACCTGGGGATCAACGGCATATACATTTGCATTGTATATTTCATTTGATCCGTCCATCTGAAAGGTGACAGGATATCCAATCTTAATCTGATTTACATATCGCTCAGGCACGGTGAATTCGATCTTTATCGGCTTGATCTTCACCAGTCTGGCAATTTTGGTGGATGGATTCGTATAACTTCCCTCACTCACGTACCTGAGACCGATTATACCATCAAAAGGTGCGCGCAGCTCAGTTTCGGCAATCCTTGCCAGAATAAGATTAATATCTGCCTGAAGGGTCTGAAGCTCGGTTACAATCTGGTCGTAGCTTTCCTGGCTTATTGCATCCCTGTCGAGAAGGTTTTTCTGACGAAATTCCTTTTCTTCGACCAGCTTTCTTTGTGCCTGCAGTTTTTCAAGCTGTGCCTGCAGCGGCCTGTCGTTAATCTTCGCAAGAAGATCTCCCTTTCTGACGCGGGTACCTTCGGTAAAGTTAATGCCAACAATTTTCCCTGAGGTTTCAAAAGCGAGTTCCACCGTCTCATCCGGCTTCAGTGTTCCGGTACTCACATACAGATCGCTCATTTGCACGGGCATTATAAGGTAACCGCTGACGTTCAGTAGTTGTCGGCCCGGACCACTGGCTCCGCCCGGACCTCCTCCGGATGCCATTCCCGGCCCCCCTGGTCCACCTGATTTAGCCATAAAGACAGGTTTGATTTTGGGATAGAGAACAATAACTGCAGCTACTATTATCAGCAGTATTGTTATGATCAGTCTGTTTTTCTTCTTCATACAGGTCGGTGCTATTATAAATTTATTGTTGAACTGAAAACGCACATGAAACACAATTGTTCAAAGCAGGTACCGCTTTTTCGGAACCGTCACAAAAGTAGGCTATTTCATGGTCTTTATGCAGATCGCCTTTTTAAAATTTGTTAAAACAATCACTGTCTTTTCACACGGGTTTCGAAAAATTAAAAAAAATCATTCCCGTGAAGGGATTTTGGTTCATTCTTGATATTTTCGCACTGGCTGTCCGGATCTGTCCGGATTACCCTAAATCAATCAGTCTATGATCCAGAGAATTCAATCCGTTTATTTTTTATTGACATCTGCAGCCTCGATAATATTCCTGAGCGGAGATTTTTTAAGTTTTTTTAATGAATCCGGTTCGGAAGTCTTTCTTGACTATCGGGGTGTTTGGATGCAGGTATCCGGCGGAGCCCCCGTGTTACTCGGAAATCAGGCAGTAATCCCAGTGATCTGCCTGCTGCTTGCAATTCTGCCGATCGCCGCCATCTTCCTTTACAAAAACCGCAAACTGCAGTTTAAAGCTGCGGTCGTATCAGTCGTGTTTTCGGCAGGACTTACGGCAATTGTTGCCTGGTATGCATACAAAACGGGAAACGACCATCAGGCAACTCTTTCTCCGGGATTCAGGATGTTCCTTCCTCTGGTGATGCTTGTTTTCAGCACACTGGCTTCGGTTGCTATCCGCAAGGACGAGAATCTGGTCCGGTCATACGACAGGCTGAGGTAAGCAGGTAAGGAACCCGCAGGATCAGATAATATGAAGATTTTCCTGGTTGGTAATCTTCTCGCAATAATGGCATTTAAGTGCAACACTTTTCTTTGAAACAACCCTGAAGCGGGTTGTTACCTTCTCATAATTGGTAATGCATTTGGGATTCATGCATTTAGCTATGCCTACAATTTCATCGGGGACTTCAACAACTTTTTTTTCAACCACCTCATAGTCCTTTATGATGTTGAGCTTTGCATCAGGAGCAACAAGGGCTATTCTGTTTATATCGGTATCCTCAAAGAATTTTCCTGAGATTTTTATAATTGCTTTTTTCCCCAGTTTCTTGCTTTCAAGGTTTGTTCCGAAGGTGATCTGGCTGTCGATGTGGTCGAGTCCAAGGATTGAGATGACCTTGAAAAGGTTTTTGGCCGGGATGTGGTCAATAACCGTCCCGTTTTCTATTGCGCTTACGCTTAGTTGTTTCGGTTCTTCCATTTCTGTCTCCGAATTATTTAATTCCTAACAGTGAACATAATATTGCCTGTCGTGTGTAAACACCGTTTAAGGCTTGCTCAAAATAATAAGCCTTCGGATTTGAATCGACATCAGTATGAATCTCATTCACCCTTGGCAGGGGATGCAGGATGCGCATGTTGGCCTTTGTATTGGCCAGCATGGCATTTTTCAGGACATACACATTCTTTACTTTCTCATATTCGATGGGATCAGAGAACCTTTCCTTTTGGACCCTGGTCATGTAAATGATGTCGGCTTTTGCTATTATATCAGTAAAATCGAGGTGTTCATAATACCTGAGCCCAAGATTTTCGAGGTATAGCTTGAATTCTTCAGGCATCTTGAGCTCCTCCGGGGAGATAAAGTTGAATGTGGTGTTCCACCTCGACATTGCCATCATGAGCGAATGCACCGTCCTGCCATATTTAAGATCTCCCACCATGAAAATATTGAGGTTGTCGAGGGTACCCTGTGTTTTTCTGATGGAATACAGATCGAGCATTGTCTGGGTAGGGTGCTGATTTGCGCCGTCACCGGCATTGATAACAGGCACCGAAGAAATCTCGCTTGCATATCTTGCACTTCCTTCTATCGGATGCCTCATAACAATAAGGTCACTGTAACTGCTGACCATTTTTATAGTGTCGTGGAGGGTTTCTCCCTTTGAAACACTGGTAACTCCTGCATCCGTAAAACCTACTATCTTTCCTCCCAGACGGTTAATTGCGCTTTCGAAACTGAGTCTTGTCCGTGTTGAAGGTTCAAAAAATAGAGTTGCTACAACTTTACCCTCGAGAAGCCTGCTGACCGGATCCCTTTCGAATTCGGCTGCAAGATCGAGTATCTTAATGACTTCCCCGGTGGATAGGTCATCAATTGAAACCAAACTTCTGTTTTTCATTGTCTTGGCTGATTAGCGTACAGGTTTATTGCCAAAAACAAATTTATTCAAGAAGAACCTTGGGCAGGATACATGTTGATAATTAACTAACAACTTTTGGCGTCTTTGATCAGTAAGTGCCTCTGTGATAGTATTGCAGGTCATTTATCCGGTCGAAGGATGCCAATATCCTGTCCCTGAGTGCCTTTCTGAAACTTATTGTCATCCTGCATTCCAGGCCGAATGACTGGTCCGACTGGCTTGCCTCTTCGTCCTTAATAAGCTTCATTACATCGTTTATAGATGAGTAGGGGAAGGTAATATCATAGTGTTCCAGAATGAGGTGTTCGGTTATTTCTCCGTTTCTGAGCGCTGATTCAGCGGCCGAACGGTAGGCGTTTATCAATCCGCTTACTCCAAGCAGTTTGCCGCCGAAATACCTTACAACAATTATAAGCACATTGGTAACCTGGAAAGCGTTTATCTGTCCGAGAATTGGCTTTCCTGCACTTCCCGCGGGTTCTCCGTCATCATTTACCCTGAAGCTGGTCCTTTCATGCCCCAGCATCCATGCGTAGCAGTGGTGTCTTGCTGAGTGGTGTTCCTTTTTAATCCGGGCCAGAATACTTTTAATTTCTTCCTGATCAGTTACCGGCCAGGCCATTGAGATGAAACGACTTCCCTTTTCCTTGTAGAGTCCTTCAGAAAACGATTTGATGGTCAGGTAGCTATCCGGTTCCATTTATAAAATAAAGATGAAGAACCTGCGTTCTATTACTGGTGCAATATTAGCCAATTATGTCAAGAAGGTCCCCGGGTAATATGAAAAATGATACTTTTGTTAAAAAAGAAATCTGACATGGGAGTATTGCTGGATGAGAAGGACCTGAGTAAGTTGATAGTCATAGGCGACAGAATATTGATAAAGCCAAAGGTTCCGCAATCAAAGACAAAAAGCGGATTATACCTGCCACCCGGAGTGAATGAAAATGAAAAGGTTCAGATTGGTTATGTTCTCAAGGTTGGGCCGGGCTATCCCATTCCTTCAGTAAGCGATACCGATGAGCCATGGAAAGGCAGGACAGAGGAACCAAAGTATGTTCCCCTGCAGCCCCGGGAGGGAGACCAGGCAGTCTATCTGCAGAACAGCGCCATTGAAATTGAATTCAATAAGGAAAAATACATAGTTGTACCACAATCAGCCATACTGCTGCTTTTGAGGGATGACGGACTTTTTGAATAAAACCGTGCAAATGGAAAATGAATTCCTGAGGACCAAAACAATTCTGATAGTCGAGGATGACGTCTCGAGCCGGCTTTATCTTAATAAGATACTCGAAAAAACAGGCGCTTCGCTGCTGACCGCCTGTGATGGAAAAGAAGCAATTGAGATTGCAATGGCTAATCCCGGCATAGACATTATTCTCATGGATATTCAGCTTCCGCTGATTGATGGTTACGGTGCGGCAAGGGTCATCAGAGAACTCAGGAATGATATAATAATAATAGCACAGACAGCCTATAGTCTGCTGGGCGATCGTGAAAGGATTATTTCATCTGGATTTGATGACTATATAGTCAAACCTATATTTCCGCAGCAACTTATTGAAAAGCTGACGAAGTATTCTCAATGATAACGCTCCGACCGGGTAAATTCTATTCGGGGTATGCCTCTAATTGTCTGAAATCATATTCAAAGCTGCTGATCTCATCCAGCCATCTGTCGCGTTCAACTTTTGAAGGAACTCCGTCAATAAGAGCTTTTCTCATTATGGGATCGCCGGAAAGTATATCGAATGGCATAAGCCGGTATTCATACTCGTAAGGGGGCTTGTTGAATTCAAGCGAACCGGAAGGTGAAGTTTCCATCACAGCTGAAAAATACTCATATGCCGTAAGCACCGGAAGAAAGACGGCAGGATCTGTTACATGTATCTGAATTCCCTGGCAGTTTATACCTGAATACTTATTAAATGTAGGGATGAAATTGTGAACTCTGAAAACGCAGCCGCTTATTTTCCTTGCATCAAGGTTTTCCTTCAGTTTTTCAGAAATGATGAAAGGGGCTCCTGAAAGTTCAAATGGTATTGTGGTACCCCTTCCTTCAGAAATATTCAGAGCTTCTGCCAGTACCATCCCCGGATAAACGATTGCAGTGCTGAGTGTAGGCATATTCGGTGAAGGCAGAATCCAGGGAAGACCAGTCTCATCAAAAAGGGAATTTCTTCTCCAGTTCTTCATCCAAATTATATTCAGATCGCAGTTTATCGAGTGCTTTTCCTTTATCCACAGCGCCATTTCACCTATTGTCATCCTGTGACACAGGGGGATGCAGGCGCCTCCGACAAATGTAAAATAGTCTTCCTTCAGCACCGGACCGTCGAAGGCTAATCTTGCTATTGGATTTGGCCTGTCGAGGATCCATACCGGAATTCCTGCTTCAGCACAGGCTTCCATGCAAAGCTTTACAGTCCAGATATAAGTGTACAAACGGGCTCCCACATCCTGAAGATCGATAACGAATGCATCAAGTCCGTACAGCATTTCAGAAGTGGGCTTCCGGTGTTCTCCGTAAAGGCTGTGCAGGGGAATTCCCAGGAGGGGATGGACAGAGCTGCTCCATTCGATCATATTGTCCTGGGTTTGTCCGAAAAGGCCGTGCTGCGGACCAAACAGAGAAGCAAGGGTGCAATCTGATTTATTAAGGAAGACAGAAGTGATGTGCGTGTAATCGGATGCTACACTCGCAGCATGGCAAAGCACACCGGCTTTCCTGCCGCGAAGTTTCACCGGAGTCTCATTCCTGATCTGATCAAGTCCAGTAATTGTCATTTACCTCGAAAATATTTTGATTTAAAAATCTTTAATCATCATCCGCCTGATTATGTCCGGAAAATCAGCCTAAAATAAATATTCTTTTTTAAGTTTATGACCTTGAAATAAGACAGAACTCAAAACAACTGATATGAGAACAAAAATATCCTTTATCCAATATTTCTCAATTTTTGTCTCTGCCCTTGTCATCTCGTGCAAAGGCGGCGCCGGGGGTGATCTGATAATTCTTGAAACAACCGACCTTCATGGTGTTGTTCTTCCATGGGATTTCACAGAACAGAAGGAGATAGGGGTTTCCCTGGCCTCCATTGCGTCATATGTAAAGAAAGTGAAAAGTGAAACCGTTCCGGTGCTGCTTCTTGATAACGGGGACAATCTTCAGGGACAGCCTTCGGTTTACTACTCCAATTTTATCGACACTGTATCAACTCATATTAATGCTGTGGCATTCAATCTACTGGGCTATGATGCAATAAGTGTGGGAAATCATGATATAGAGGCAGGTCACGCGGTTTACGACAGGTTGGTCGGAGAATATGATTTCCCAATGCTGGCTGCAAATGCAGTTAACACCAGCTCCGGAGAACCGTATTTCAAACCTTACACCATAATTGAGAAAAGAGGCATCAGGATTGCGGTATTCGGTATGGTTACCCCGTCGATTCCACAATGGCTTCCGCCTGAGCTCTATTCAGGCATGGAATTCAGGGATATGCTTGAAACTGCCAGAAAATATATGCCTCTGATGAAAAAGGAGAAACCTGATCTGATCGTAGGACTGTTTCATTCAGGCTGGGATCAGCGAAGTGAGGAAAACGGCAGCGGGAGCCATTATGATGAGAACGGCGTTGCTTCGATAGCATACAATGTTCCTGGTTTTGACGTGATCCTCTGCGGACATAATCACAATGTTGTGAACACGGCAATTGTAAATTCGGCAGGCGACAGCGTCGTGATAATTGAGGGTGGAAGCCGGGCCCAGAAAATCGGCAGAGTCGATGTCAGTTTTAAAAGGGACAAGGTTACGGGGAAACTTAAGGCGTCTGCGGCAGGATCGATTGTGGATGCGGGCGATTATAAACCCGATCCTGAATTTATGGATGCCTTTCATGACAGGCAGGCCGCTGTAAATGAATACGTACGAAAAGTAATAGCTAAGTCTGAGGCGGAAATGTCATCAAGAGAATCTTATTTCGGATCTTCTTCATTTGTTGACATGGTTCATTCGATTCAGCTTGCCATTACCGGTGCAGATATATCCTTTACTGCCCCGCTCTCATTTGATGTCAGCATTCCTGCCGGACAGATCACAGTAGGGGATATGTTCAAGTTGTACAGGTTTGAGAATATGCTTTACACAATGTGGATGACAGGATCAGAGATCCTGAAGTATCTCGAATACTCATATTCCGACTGGCTAAACACAATGAAGGGCCCTGAAGATAACCTTCTGAAATTCCAGAGGACGAAAGACGGAAAAATACTTATCAGGAACGGGGAGGCCTGGCTTAAGAACCAGCCCTATAATTTTGATTCGGCTGCAGGTATTGATTACATTGTAGATGCGAGCAAGCCTGAAGGCAAAAGAGTAACAATAAAATCTTTCTCGGATGGCACGCCCTTTGAAATGAATAAAAGGTATACCATTGCTGTCAATTCCTACAGGGGAAATGGCGGAGGAGGGCATTTTACAGAGGGAGCCGGTATTTCAGCGTCCAAACTACCCGAAAGGCTTGTGAGTTCCACCGATAAGGATCTCAGGTTTTATATCCTTGGTTACCTTGAGGAGCAGCAGACCATCAGACCGGCTGCGCTCAACAACTGGAAAATAGTTCCTGAAGACTGGGTAAGAAAAGCTGCGACAAGAGATTATGAATTGCTGTTTGGAAAATAAATGCTGTAACAATCACGTTCTGAAATATGGGAAAAGAACAGAAAATCAGGCCTGATGGACTTGAGCTGCCTCTTGTGGAGGAGTTTTTCACCATTCAGGGGGAAGGATATCATTCAGGGGAAGCAGCCTGGTTTATCAGGATCGGAGGTTGTGATGTTGGATGCAACTGGTGCGATTCCCGCTTTTCATGGGATCCTGCGATGCATCCCCTGACACAGGTGGATGATATTGTTGAGCATGCCCTTGAATCGGGTGCAAGGTCGGTAGTTGTAACCGGGGGCGAACCCCTTATGTGGAACCTCGATCCCCTGTGTGAAGGTTTGAAGCAGGGTGGTCTGAAAACATTTATAGAGACCTCGGGAGCTTACAGGCTGAGCGGCGCCTGGGACTGGATATGCCTTTCGCCGAAAGTCAACATGCCACCCGGAAAAGAAATCTGCCTGAAGGCGAATGAACTGAAAGTTATTATAGAAACCAGGGATGATTTTAAATGGGCGGCTAAATACAGAAGGCTTGTTACACCTCAGTGCAGGCTCTACCTTCAGCCGGAATGGAGCAGTTTTTCATCTGTTATTCCTGAGATTGTCGGATATGTCAAACAGAATCCGGAATGGAAAATATCCCTTCAGATACATAAGTACATGCATATTCCCTAGTATGAAACAATGGATTGCCATATTTGCTTCAATTGTTCTGATTTCAATCCTTTCTGAAAATCAGTGTCAGGCACAGAAATATCATACCACGTCGGCCAGGGCTCTTAAGTTTTACAAAGCCGGCATGACTGCCTTCGACTATATTGATTACATAAATGCCGAGAATTACTTCAAACAGGCTATTGAAACGGACGATAGTTTCTTTGAGGCTTATATGATGCTGGGTGATCTGCTTTCAAAACTTAAAAGATACGGAGAAGCTGCGCTGAACTATCAGCATGCTGTCAGACTCGACTCGACGGCTTACATGCCTGTTTATTTCAGCCTCGCTACTGCTGAGCTGATGTCTGGAGATTATGAGAAAGCCCTGGTTCATTACAAGGTTTATCTGGCCCAGGATAAGATATCTGAAAAGAACCGGATACTTGCCGACAGAAATATAAGAAACTGCGAATTTGCAATTAAGGCAGTAAAACGACCGGTTCCATTCAGTCCCGAAAGTGTCGGTGAAGGGATAAACACAGGTCACGACGAATACTGGCCATCCATTACCGCTGATGGACAAACGCTTATGTTCACGCGTCAGATACGTCCTGGTGAAAATGTTCTCAGACGGGGCATCTCCCAGGAAGATTTTTATGTAAGCGTCATGCGGGAATCCGTATGGGAGACTGCAATCAATGCAGGCAGTCCTTTGAATACAAGTCAGAATGAAGGTGCGCAAAGTCTTTCATCGGATGGAAACTATATGTATTTTACAGCCTGCGACCGTTCAGGCGGGTATGGGAGCTGCGACATATTTTTCTCGGCTTTTAACAATGGAAGATGGTCGATACCGGTTAATCTGGGAAGTCCGGTCAATACCTCATACTGGGAAAGCCAGCCTTCAGTCAATGCTGACGGCAGGATGTTGTTTTTCTCCAGTAACAGGCCTGGCGGAGTGGGAGGGAAAGACCTTTATTTTTCGGTTATCAGGTCTAACGGGAAATGGAGTTTCCCCAGGAACATGGGCGACAAAGTCAATACGCCCGGAGATGAAATGTCGCCTTTCATTCACTTTGACGGGCGTACTCTTTATTTTGCTTCCGATGGGCATCCGGGTATGGGAGGCTCCGATATTTTTTTTACAAAAATGCTTGAAGATACCACATGGACTGAGCCTGTGAACCTGGGTTATCCCATAAACACGTACAATGATGAAATGGGACTTACAATAGAGTCAGGCGGGGAAAAGGCCTATTTTTCTTCCAGAAGGGACGACCAGGGGGGAAAGGATATATACTCTTTCAGACTCCACGAAGCTGTCCAGCCAGATCCCGTCGCCTACATAAGGGGGAAAGTAAGTGACAAGATAACCGGTCAACTGCTTGTTGCAGAATACGAACTGATAAATCTGACGACGGGTAAGTCCGTTTTCAATAACAAGACAGACGCAGGAGGCAATTTTCTGGTCTGCCTGCCTGCAGGAAATAATTATGGCCTGAATATAAGCAAGGACGGTTATCTTTTCTATTCTGAGAATTTCATGCTTGAAGGAACACACTCGGTATTTGAGCCTTTCATAAAAAACATAAAACTCAGCCCTTTCAGAGTAGGAGAAAGGATGCTTCTGGCTAATGTGTTTTTTGAGGTGGATTCATGGCAGCTCAGAAAGGAGTCAGTCACTGAGCTCAATATGCTTTCGGATCTCCTGAAAAACAACAGGGAACTCATTATTGAGATTGGGGGATATACGGATTCAACCGGATCTGACGAGCATAATCTTGACCTTTCGGAAAAGAGAGCTGTGTCGGTTGTTGATTTCCTTATAAAAAGCGGTATAGATCAGAAAAGGCTTACCCATAAGGGGTACGGAAATACATCTCCCGTTGGTGACAATATCACTTCGGAAGGTAGAAAGCTTAACAGGCGCACAGAAGTACAGATAATAGATTTCATGAAATAGAAACAGCTGCCTTT
>JAKLIJ010000024.1 GCA_022709665.1 Bacteroidota bacterium | reverse complement strand
CAGGCGCTGATTGCTGGGCGCTGCCATGGCAGTTTTTGTACTTCTTTCCGCTTCCGCAGGGACAGGGATCATTTCTTCCTACTTTCTTTTCAACCCTTACCGGTTCCGCTTTCTGGTTTTTTTCCTGAGGTGCTCCGCCTCCGGTGCTGCTATATTGTGAAAAGTCGCTCTTGGAAGTCCTGTATTTGCTCATGTCCACCTGGCGCCTTCGCTGGGCTTCTTTGACCTGATCGGGATCCTGGCTTGGGATCTGACCTTTCATAAGTGTACTTACGACATCCTTGTTTGTCCGGGCGATAACGGTCTTGAAAAGTTCGAAAGATTCGAACTTGTAAATAAGCAAAGGATCCTTCTGTTCATAAGTAGCATTCTGCACCGACTGTTTAAGCTCGTCCATCTCACGAAGGTGTTCCTTCCATATTTCATCGATGGTTGCCAGAACCACGGTTTTTTCATAAGCCCGTGCCAGTTCCCTTCCCTCCGATTCTGCAGTAGCCTTAAGGTTGGTTACAACCTGGAATACCCTTACGCCGTCGGAGATTGGAACCACAACATTTTCATAAACATGTGCCATTCTTTCGTAGACGTCCTTCAGAACCGGATAAGCCTGATTGGAAATAACCTCGACTTTTCTTCTGTAAGTATCCAGGACTTTGGCATAAACTGCATCAGTTACCTCCTGAGGGCTGTTTTTCACAAAGTCCTTTTCCGGCACCGGAGAATCCATTGAGAATGACCGTATCAGGTCGAACTCAAAATTTTCAAAATCGCCATCCTTGTGGTATGTCTCGACAAGGTTTTCGGTAACATCATACATCATATTGGCGACATCGACCGAGAGTCGTTCTCCAAGAAGGGCATGTCGCCTTTTCTTATAGATAACTTCTCTCTGGGAGTTCATCACATCGTCATATTCCAGAAGCCTTTTTCTGATTCCGAAGTTGTTTTCCTCCACCTTTTTCTGGGCGCGCTCGATCGATTTCGTAATCATGGGATGCTGGATTACCTCGCCTTCCTTAAGGCCCAGCTTATCCATAATGCCTGCAATCCTTTCCGAACCGAAGAGCCTCATCAGTTCATCCTCAAGTGAAACGAAAAACTGAGAAGAACCGGGATCTCCCTGGCGGCCTGATCTTCCCCTGAGCTGACGGTCGACACGTCGTGATTCATGACGCTCGGTACCGATGATAGCAAGACCTCCTGCCTCACGCACTTCGGGAGTCAGCTTGATATCGGTACCACGGCCCGCCATGTTGGTTGCGATTGTAATAGTGCCTGGTTTTCCAGCTTCAGCAACTATCTCAGCTTCACGCTGGTGGAGTTTTGCATTAAGCACATTATGCTTAAGTCCCTTCATTTTCAGCATTCTGCTGAGCAATTCGGATATTTCGACCGAAGTTGTACCAACCAGGACAGGCCGGCCTTTCCGGTTCAAATCCTGAATCTCGTCGATTACAGCATTGTATTTTTCCCTTTTTGTCTTGTAAACAAGGTCTTCCCTGTCGCTCCTGATCACCGCCCTGTTGGTCGGAATCACAACCACATCAAGCTTGTAAATATTCCAGAACTCTCCCGCTTCGGTTTCAGCTGTACCTGTCATACCTGCAAGCTTGTGATACATCCTGAAATAGTTCTGAAGGGTTATTGTGGCATAAGTCTGGGTGGCCTCTTCCACCTTCACATTCTCCTTTGCTTCGATAGCCTGGTGCAGTCCGTCGGAGTAACGGCGTCCCTCCAGTATCCTTCCTGTCTGTTCGTCTACAATTTTGACCTTGTTGTCGATAACCACATACTCTACATCTTTGTCAAAGAGTGTCCAGGCTTTAAGCAGCTGAGTCATTGTATGTACACGCTCCGATTTTACGGAGTAATCCTGCAGGAGCTCGTCCTTCTTTCTCAGTTTTTCCCTGTCATCAAGTCCTGCTTTTTCGAGGTCGGCAATTTTCGATCCCACATCGGGGAGAACGAAGAAACTGGCGTCCTGTACCGAATCGGATATAAGGTCAAGCCCTTTTTCTGTAAGTTCAATGGAATTGGCTTTTTCGTCGATGATGAAATAGAGTTCATCAGTAATCTTAGGCATCTCCTTGCTGTTGTTCTGCATGTAGAAGTTTTCGGTCTTCTGAAGAAGAGTCCTGTTTCCTTCCTCGCTCAGGTATTTGATAAGAGCGTTGTTCTTTGGTAAACCCTTGAAGGCTCTGAGGAGCAGCTTCCCGCCCTCCTCATTGTTACCATCGCCAATCAGTTTCTTTGCATCAGCCAGTATCTGGGTTACAAGGCGTTTCTGGGCGCTGACAAGCTTGTCGACCTTTGGCTTGAGTTCATCGAACTGCTGGGTATCGCTTTTCGCCGTGGGCCCCGATATAATAAGAGGTGTACGGGCGTCATCAATAAGCACGGAGTCGACCTCGTCGACAATGGCATAATGGTGTTTTCTCTGGACAAGGTCCTCCGGGTTGATTGCCATGTTATCCCTGAGGTAGTCAAATCCGAACTCGTTGTTTGTTCCGAAAGTGATGTCAGCATTGTATGCCTTGCGGCGGGCGGCTGAATTAGGCTGGTGTTTGTCGATGCAGTCCACCGTCAGCCCGTGGAACTCATATATGGGCCCCATCCATTCGGAGTCACGTTTGGAGAGATAATCATTTACAGTAACGATATGGACTCCTCTTCCGGCGAGAGCATTAAGGAACACAGGAAGTGTTGCAACCAGCGTTTTACCTTCACCTGTTGCCATTTCTGCTATTTTCCCCTTGTGAAGAGCCACACCACCGATCAGCTGTACGTCGTAGTGAACCATATCCCAGGTGATCTCATTTCCGCCGGCTATCCATTTGTTGCTCCAGATTGCCTTATCACCCTTAATGGTTATGCTCTCCCTTGTTGCAGCCAGATCCCTGTCGTACTGAAGGGCTGTCACTTCAAGATAATCATTCTCCTTAAACCTCCGGGCAGTCTCCTTTACCACTGCAAAAGCTCTTGGTAGAATTTCAGTGAGAGTATGTTCTATTTTTTCGTCAATAAGCTTTTCATGCTTGTCAATGAGGTTGTAGATCTCTTCTTTTTTGTCCACATCCTCCTCTTCCTCGGCTTTATGCCTGAGTGATACAATTTCTTTTTCATCCGCTTCCAGGGCTTCGGCCAGTTCTTTTTTGAGACCGGAGGTGTACTCCCTCAGCTGATCATTGGAGATATCTCTAAGTTTGTCATAAGCCTGAAGTATCTCCTTTACGTAGGGAGAGATCTCTTTAATATCTTTTTCATACTTGTTACCGAGGAACAAGCCAAGCACTTTATTGACGAAATCCATCTATAATAATTTTTTCGAATCAGGAAATTATGCCGCAAAATTACTCATTTTCACAAAGGTTGTCAACAAGACGGCATTTAATTGGCCGGGAAAGCCGGGTTAAGGTACTTTATTAATTGAGAAAGCCTGTCAACTATAAGAAAGCAAATCAGTTGACAGGCTTGTTTTTTCTTTGTCGGGATCCTTTTGCATGTTCAATTTTGAGTGGGACTCCGGATGAGTTCACTATTTTTCTTCCCTTGAACGAAGCAGGTCTCTGTCGAAAGGATAAAGATTATGTTTGCCAACAAGGGTGATCTTGTCAAGGATAGCTTTTGCATTTGATTCTTCCTCAATCTGTTCCGCAACATACCACTGAAGGAAATTATTAGTGGTATAGTCTTTTTCCGACAGAGTCAGATCGACCATTTCGTTAATGCTGGCAGTGATGAATTCTTCATGTTTCAGGACCTCTTCGAATAACGACTGGATGCTTTCAAACTCAACCGGAGGTTTTTTAAATTCCGGAACAACAGCCTTCCCTCCCCTGTCGTTAACGAATCTAATAAATTTCAGCATGTGCCCGCGTTCTTCATCTGCCTGGGCATAAAGCCATCCGGCTGTACCTGAGAAACCTTTGGTTTCGGCCCACGACGCCATTGCCAGGTAAAGGTTTGAAGAGTATCCTTCTCTTTCGATCTGACGGTTGCAGATATCTTCTACTTTTTTCTTCAGCATATTATTCAGTTTTAAATTTATTGATAAAACAAAGCATATTTCCTAATGTTCGATCATGAAGAGTTCCTTAAGCGGAACCATCTATGGGAGATCCAGATTGAATGTTTTTTTAAAATCTTTCAAAACCGGATATTTTGAAAGCATGTGGTTAAATTTTTGTTCGTCGGAATATAATATTTCATTGGTTTCGGAAGAATCGACTGTGGCCGATATCCCAATACCTTCCATCCTGAATTTTTTTTGAAGGAAGGCAGTCAGCCTTGTTTTATAGTTCAGAACGAACAGGTCCTTCTGGGCCGCATTTGAAAGACGGATGCTTACTCCTTCCTGTTCATCCAGTTCTGTCACTGCCGATTTGAACATGCTTAACACCCTTGCTCCCTCCCCTTTCAGAGAATCTGTAAATTCCTTCCAGGCCTTATCGAGTGATCCTGCAGTCAGTGCCTCTTTTGCGCCGGCATCCTGGGGCTTAACTTCCGGGATGATTTCTTCGGACTTCCCGACTGCCGGTAAGTTGTCATCCTTTTTATCTTCCTCCATTAATTCCCTGATAGAGAATGATCGGGTTTGTTTTTCGATTACAGGGGTATGTTTAGCTTCCTGTCTTTCGGTCTGCACCTGTCTGAAAGCTGCCGGGTGTTCCGACGATTCTCTTATTATCTCCGATTTTGAAGGATAAGGTATTTCCTCTTCCTTCCGGGCTAAGTCAGGCTTTTTTTTTTCTGTCGTTCCGGCTGCGGTTTCATTCAGGCGGCTTAGCCGGATAAGGAACAATTCAACATGAAGGCGCGGGTTTTTGCTTGCCTTGTACGAAAGCTCACAGCTGCTTCCCAGTTCAAGCGCCTTAAAAATAAAGTCACCGGGGCAGTTTCTGGTCTGTTCCAGATATCTCTGCCTTATGGCAGGTGTAGCTTCAAGAAGTTTAAGGGTGACCTCATCCTTGCTGACCATAAGGTCGCGGAGATGACTGGAGAGGCCGGAAACGAAATTATGTCCGTCAAAACCCTTTTCAAGTATCTCGCTGAAGATTGTAAGGACAGAGCCTATATCGCCCGTTAATGCAGCGTCGACTGTTCTGAAATAATACTCAAAATCAAGGACGTTCAGGTTTTCGATCACATCCCTGTAGGTAATGGTTCTGCCGCTCAGGCTTACAATCTGGTCGAAGATAGAAAGGGCATCCCGCAAGGCTCCGTCGGCTTTCTGGGCTATTATATGCAGAGCTTCCTCCTCTGCAGCCACGCCTTCATTCGAAGCAACGTATGCAAGGCGGGCGGCTATGTCTTCGAGCCTGATCCTGCTGAAATCGAAAATCTGGCAGCGTGAAAGGATCGTTGGAATTATTTTGTGTTTTTCCGTTGTGGCGAGAATGAAGATAGCATGAGAGGGAGGTTCCTCGAGAGTCTTCAGAAAGGCGTTGAATGCCTGGGCAGAGAGCATGTGAACCTCATCTATTATGTAGATGCTGTATCTGCCTACCTGGGGCGGGATCCTTACCTGGTCGGTAAGGTTCCTTATGTCTTCCACCTTGTTGTTTGAAGCCGCATCGAGTTCATGTATATTGAATGACCTCAGGGTGTTGAAAGAAAGGCATGATTCGCATTCATCGCAGGCTTCACCGTTTTCCCCCAGATTGCTGCAGTTTATGGTCTTGGCAAATATCCTTGCACATGTAGTTTTACCTACACCGCGTGGTCCGCAGAACAGATATGCCTGTGCGAGGTGCTTTCCCTTTATGGCGGCTTTCAGGGTTTTTGTAATTGAATCCTGCCCCACCACCATGTCGAAGGTTGCCGGCCTGTATTTTCTTGCTGATACTATGAAGTTTTCCATAAACCGAATGACTCCAGCCCTAATGAGATTTGATGAAATACAAATATAATCAAAAAGCAATCTGCCTGAAAAGGGAGCAGCAAATTAAGGTCCGGCAGGCGTAGCCGGGGCGATCCCCGGTTCATCCATTTCTTTCAGTATTAAAATCATGCAAAAATTTTTCTTTATTCAAAAATATTGTACTTTTGCGAGCCAAAATCATTCTAAACAAAAAACAGTTAATTATTATGTTGAATCAGTACGAAACCGTTTTCATTGCAACTCCCGTTTTGTCTGAGAACCAGATGAAGGAAGCGGTACAAAAATTCAAGAAGATCATCACCGAGAACAACGGTGAGATCGTTCATGAAGAGAACTGGGGCCTTAAAAAGCTGGCCTATCCTATTCAGAAGAAGTCGACTGGCTTCTATTATCTTATTGAATTCAGGGGAACCGGAGACCTTATTGAAAAACTTGAGGTTCAATACCGCAGGGACGAAAGGATAATCAGGTTCCTGACATTCAGGATGGAGAAACATGCCGTCGAGTATGCAGAGAAGAAAAGAAGACAAAAAGAATCAGGAAAAACAAAGGAGGAATAAGACATGGCACAGAACGAATCAGAAATCAGATACCTGACTCCTCCTACTGTGGAGGTTAAGAAAAAGAAATACTGCCGTTTCAAGAAGAACCGGATAAAGTATATCGATTACAAGGATCCCGAGTTCCTGAAGAAGTTTCTCAACGATCAGGGCAAGATTTTGCCCCGCAGGCTTACGGGAACATCATTGAAATATCAGAGGAAGGTGGCAAAAGCCGTCAAAAGGGCCCGTCATATTGCTCTTCTTCCTTATGTCACAGACCTGTTAAAATAAGGAGGGATAGTTATGGAAGTAATTTTATTGCAGGATATCAACAAGCTTGGACAGAAGGACGATATCGTCGTTGTCAAAAACGGTTACGCAAACAATTTTCTCATACCCAAGGGATATGCTGTTGCTGCAACTGTTTCAGCCAAGAAGATGCATTCGGAGAATCTGAAGCAGAGGGCTCACAAAGAAGAAAAGATCAAGGCTAACGCACAGGAAACTGCCACCAGGATGGAGGGAGTGTCTCTGGTATTGGGAGCCAAGACCAGTTCATCGGGCAAGATATTTGGGTCGGTCAATACCATTCAGATAGCTGAAGCTTTGAAGGAGAAAGGATTTGATATTGACCGCAGGAACATTACCCTTCCTGAAGACCAGATCAAGGAAGTCGGCAAGTACAAGGCCGTTGTCAGGCTTCACAGGGAAGTAAGGGTGGATATCGATTTTGAGATAGTCGCCGAGTAAAGAATCCAAATAACGAGATAAAAAAAAGGACATGCGTTTGCATGTCCTTTTTTTACTTCCGCCCGCCGGCTTATCAGAAGTTATCGTGATAATCCTTGCGGCGTTCGTATTTAAGATCGCCCAGAACCGAAGCCTTTACACGGATTGTAAAGTTCCACATCTTCATTGATCCGTTGGGCACCCAGTTAAAGCTCATAACCCAGCAATGAAGGTCGCGGGTTATTCCAATCTGGGTCATGGTTATTTCCTTATGCGAAAAATCATATCCGGTTGTATATGTCAGTGCCGTTTTTCCCGTAAGGTTCACATTCCCGCTTGCCGAAAGAGTCTGTGTCAGATTTGATTTAAATCCGGGCTTTGAATAATTTATGTTGTAGCTCACTCTCATCGACCAGGGAACATCAAAGATATAGTATCCGTACTCGTCAAACAGCATGGAAGTTGCGTCGCCCGGGCGGCTCATGTTCCGGGCGTCATCCTCGTTCATCATGCCCTGGCTTGATGGTCCGGATGTGGCGCTGCGGGCTGCCTGCTGCGGCGATCTGTCCTTTTCGCCTGTAAGAAGGCGTCCAAGATCGAAGTCGAGGCTGACAGAGAAATTTGTAAGCCTCATCAGCTTCCCGTCCTGCTCAAATGCGAAGGTATTGATGGGAGTTCCCCTTTTGCTCAGGCCGTAGAGCGAGAAGCTGCTGTTAGCCGATACTCCTATATTATTCATAAGAGTAGTACGCATTCCCATTGAAACCGGCGACCATCTCATCGAATCGGCAAACACGTTATAGGATGTGGCAATACCCAGATTGTCAATCAGCTTGACCTTTTTGGGTTTACCCGAAGTATCGTTCTTTTCGAAAACCTTAGCTTCCAGGATATTGGTAATATTGAACGAAATATTGCTGCTTCTTCTCGACAACGAGGGAGTACCAAAAATGCCGCCCTGGAATATGGAATACTCCGTGAAATTTCCCAGGGTATCCGATTGAACGTTCCTGTAAAGGTCGCTGCTGAGACCCTTGAAAGCCGGGATATAGCTGAAGCTTACGGATGGTTTGATAACATGTCTTATTGCCTGTACCCTCGATTCGGGTTTGAAATTAAAGGTTCCGAATATCTGGGGATTAAAGCCGGCGCTTATCGAAGGATTGAATGAATGGCCATAGAATGTTCCTCTTATTGTATCAGTGACCACCCTTGGAATCACTTCGTTTCTTGAAGGGTTGAAATAATCCGGATCCCATCTCTTTTCAAACTTCTGTGTATAGAGTACCCCGCTGTAAGTTACCTGGGGGGATACGGAGAAGTTCCTGAACGGTCTGAACTGAATGCTTATGGGCGCCTCATGCCTGAAGCCGTTTCTCATGTTGCTCCAGACTTTGTTGGTAAAAAGAAGGCTGTCATAAGTATTTATCTGATTGTCGAGCGAGGCGGAGTACTGGAACTGAAGTTCCTGGTACCATTTCCCTGATCCCGCTGCTCCTTTCCGCTTCAGAGGGTAGATCCTGGCCATGTTGAAACTGACTTTCGGCAGGTTGAGAGCTACGGTCTTGTTGCGTACGTTCTGGCTGTGGTTCATGCTGGCTGACAAATTGAAAGGAGTGCCAGTCCAGGTTTTCGAATAACTGACGCTCGATTGCCTCTGCGTGGTGACATGTTCCATCACGTCGTAGCTGTTATTCTTGTCGAAACCGCTTGAACTCATGCTCACATTTGCCGAAAACCTCGATCCTGGTCTTGCCTTTGCATCCTGGCTGTAGGTCCATCCCAGCTTGTAGTTCGAAGTCTTGCTGTAATCACTAAGACCTTTATGTCCGTAAATGTTATTGGCATAGCTGAAGCTGAACTGCCCGTTGTACTTGTATTTTTTGGAATAATTTGATGACGCTGAAAGCATCCAGGTTCCGTTTGTATAAATACTGCCCCGCAGAGCAAGGTCAAAATAGTCGTTTATGGCAAAGTAATAGCCTCCGTCGGTTAAGTTATAGCCCCTCTCCTGTTCCTGTCCGATACGCGGGATCAGTATTCCGGAAGCTGCCCTTTTTGTCTGAATGGGGAAAAAACCGAAGGGAAGGGCGACAGGAAGCGGAATACCTTCCAGGACAAGATAACCCGGACCGGAAATAATTTTTTCTCCCGGATAGATCTTAGCTTTTGGAAGACGAATGTAAAAGTGAGGATGTTCAGCGTCGCAGGTTGAATATGTGCTCTGAGCAATATTGGAAGTACCGTCGTCGAGCATCTTGGTAACCTGGCTCCGGAGAAGGCCTTCTTCCTGTTTTGTAACTATTCTGTAAGCGATAGCTTTCCTTGTAAGAAAATTATAGAACAATGAGTCGGATTCGATCTCCTGTGATCCCTGTCTGAAGACAGGTTTGCCCCCAAGCTCTCCAAGTGAATCAATCCTGCCTGTTGCAAACACAGTGCTCGCAGCCATGTCGAAAACTATCGAATCGGCAGTGATCTGTATGTCATCATATTTAACTTCGGCCTTATCGGACATGAATACCCTCTTGTTCCTGAGATCATTTCGTTTGGTTCCTGCCGATTTATATGTCACCTTTTTGTCGATGGCATCGGGAGAGATTGATTTTATGTTACGTTTTAACGTGTCGACCTTTATGGTGTCGGCAGTTACAGAAAGCGTATCGGGCCGTGAAACGTCTTCCTGCGAAAGCAGCGACAGAGTACGGACCATCACAAGGAACACTATAAGCAGCCGTTTTTGTTTAAAAAAATACAACTTTAATACTATTTTTGTACAGTTTTTGTGACGTCCGGATGTCAGGCGCAAAACTAATTAAAAAAACATGAACTGAATATGGGTTCAGATTTTAATAACGTCAAAGAACGTACCAATAATATTCATTCTGCGCGATTGATGTATTTGATTTTGCTGGCGGTCGCAATCCCTTTTCTGCAATCCGGAACCTTTGCTTCGGAGAAAAAATGGGTAGTTGTCATTGACGCAGGTCACGGGGGAAAAGATCCCGGAGCTCTGGGAGCCATCAGCAAGGAAAAGAACATAAACCTGGCGATAGCGTTGAAGGCAGGAAGCTATATAGAACAGAATCTGCAGAATGTTGAGGTTCTATATACCAGGAAGACCGACGTTTTTGTCGGATTATACGAAAGAGCGGAGTTTGCCAACAAGAACAAGGCCGACCTCTTCATATCGATACACGCCAATGCCATATCCAAAAAGACGATCAAAGGAACTGAGACATGGATAATGGGGCTCGCCAAGGACGACCAGAACCTCGAAGTAGCCATGAAGGAGAACGAGGTTATCCTGCTTGAGGATGATTTTACGACAAAATATGAAAACTTCGATCCGAAATCTCCCGAATCCTATATAATGTTCACTGTAATGCAGAATACATACAGGGAGCAAAGTCTTTATCTTGCTTCCAACATCCAGAACCAGTTCAGGAACAGGGCCGGGAGGGTTGATCTGGGAGTCAAGCAGGCCGGGTTTCTTGTTTTATACATGACCTCAATGCCGAGTGTGCTGATAGAAACAGGATTTCTTACCAATCCCGAGGAGGAGAAATACCTTGGAACAAAGGAAGGTCAGGATTATCTGGCCTCGGCAATTTACAGGGCAACAAGGGATTATATAAACGAGATCGACAAAAAATCGAATATTTCAAGGTCCTCCGATGATGATACAGTGTCTTCTCAGGCCGCTGTTGTTAAGGAAACAGCATCACCTGCCGGCCAGGTTAGATTTATGGTTCAGATAGCCACTTCCGCTTCCCGGAAAGCCCTTGTACCGGCTAATTTTAACGGACTGGCAGATGTTATTGAAATTGAATCTGAGAATCAGTATAAGTATGCGACAGGGAGCTTTGAAGAATATTCCATGGCTTCGGAACACCGGAAGCGGATAGGGTCTTATTACCCTGACGCCTTTATCATAGCTGTAAAAAACAATAAAATACTACCTTTACAGGAAGCTCTTAATTCAAATTAAATCAATACCGTCTACATGAAAAAGCTCTCGAATGAAGCCAGGATAGGAATTACTACAATTATTACCATTCTGGTTTTCATATGGGTATTCAGTTTTCTCAAAGGAAAGAACATCTTCAACAGTACTTCCAGTTACCATGTTATTTACGAACAGGTAGGCGGGCTTGCCGAATCGAGCCCTGTCGAAGTTAACGGGTACAAGGTCGGAGTTGTACAGTCGGTCAAATTTCTTGATCCCGTCAGCGGCAGGCTGCTGGTCACCCTCTCGGTCGACAAAAGCTTCAAACTTCCGGTCAATACTGTGGCTGAAATCACTACAGCCAGTCTGATAGCAGGGATGAAGATCCAGTTCGTATACGGGAACGGCCCCGGCACATATTCAAGCGGCGACACCATACCCGGGCGCCTGGCGGTTTCACTGCTCACCAGGCTCGAGGACGAACTTCTACCGCTGAAAGACAGGATATCTGATCTGATAATGACTCTCGATACGGTAATCGGATCGGTCAATGATATTATTGACCCCAAATTCAGGGCCGACCTGAGATCGGGAGTATCGAGCCTCAGCAGTACGGCCCGGAGCATCGATGAGTCGGAACTTAAGGCCACTCTGATGAATATCAATTCATTCTCAGCCATGCTTGCCGGCAACTCCGAAAAATTCACATCTACATTCAACAGTCTGGGAAGCATAGCCGATACCCTGGCAGCTGCCGACCTGTACGGATCAATAAACAATCTCAGGTCGAGTCTTGAGAGGGCTTCCTCCCTTCTCGGGAACCTGAGCGAGGGAGAAGGGACAGCAGGAAAGCTTATCACCAACGATTCGCTTTATACAAACCTCTCAAACAGTCTGGGTAGTCTGGATCTGCTTTTACAGGATATGAGGACAAATCCAAAAAGGTATGTCCACTTTTCACTGTTCGGCAAAAAAAATATCCCTCAACAATAGCTTTTTTATAAAATTCAGATTATCTTGAACTTAAAATTGAGCAGGAAAACAATGGCAAAATAATCCCTGTTTTTGTCGTTTTTTGTTAAATTTTGAGCAATATTTATAAGAGTTTGTCTTTCATTGACAATCGGTGAATTGTGCCTATAAGTTTTTGATATACAATGAAATACAGCGACAAGAATTATTTTGTCCTTTAAGTTGTTGATCGTTAAAACCATATACTGTTTTTGAATTTACCAAGCAAAAAAAATTTTTTTTTTAACTTTTTTTTTTACAAATATTGCTGTCGGAATCAGCATAACGGATAACCTACGACAAACACAAGATATTTTCATGAACAAATCACATGCCGATGTATGGAATAATTGCCTGCAGATAATAAAGGACATTATTCCTTCCGTCAGTTTTAAGACCTGGTTTGAGCCTATTATTCCTCTGAAACTTGAGAACAACGTTCTTACCATTCAGGTGCCCAGTCCGTTTTTCTATGAGTACCTTGAAGAGCAATATATAGATATCCTCAGGAAGACACTCAGGCGCGAGATCGGTGCTGATGCCAAGCTTGAATACAATGTTGTGCTGGAAAATTCGAACTATTCCGACGGCAAGCCCTATACTGTAAGGTATCCCTCGCGGAACAAGGCGGATCTTCACAACAAGCCGGTTCAGGTTCCTTTCAATGTCACCCAGCCTTCGATAAAAAATCCCTTTGTAATTCCCGGGATCAAGAAGGTTCACTTTGATCCGAAGCTCAATCCCGATTACAATTTCAGTAATTATGTAGAGGGTGAATGCAACAGGCTTGCACGTTCGGCAGGCATAGCTGTCGGAAACAATCCGGGAGGCACGGCTTTCAACCCGCTTATGATCTATGGTGATTCCGGGCTTGGCAAGACCCATCTGGCCCAGGCTATAGGCATACTTGTTAAGGAAAAGCATCCCGAAAAGGTTGTATTGTATGTCAACGCAAACAAATTTCAGACTCAGTTCGTGGAATCGGTCAGGAACAACAACAAAAATGATTTTCTTCATTTTTACCAGATGATCGATGTTCTGATTCTCGATGATGTCCATGAGTTTGCGGGCAAAGAAAAGACACAGGACACCTTCTTCCATATTTTTAATCACATTCACCAGTCGGGCAAGCAGCTTATACTTACCTGCGACAGACCGCCTGTTGAGCTTCAGGGCATGGAGCAGAGGCTGCTGTCGAGGTTCAAGTGGGGCTTGCAGGCCGACCTTCAGAGGCCCGACTACGAGACAAGGCTTGCCATACTCAAGAAGAAGGCATACAATGACGGTATTGAATTGCCCGAGGAGATACTTGAATATCTCGCAGCCAACATATCAAACAACATAAGGGAACTAGAGGCCGTACTGATCTCACTGTATGCCCAGTCGACACTTAACAGAAAAGAGATAACCCTCGACCTGGCAAGGCAGATGGTTGAGAAACTGGTAAGCACATCGCGCCGTGAAATAACTATAGAATACATTCAGAAGATAGTTTGCGACTACTACAAGATCCCGATAGAACTCATCCAGGGGAAGACCAGAAAGAGGGAGATCGTTCAGGCAAGGCAGGTTTCAATGTATTTCTCAAAGAACCTTACCAAGGCATCTCTGGCCAGCATCGGCTCTCACATCGGAGGAAAAGATCATGCCACTGTTCTTCACGCTTGCAAGACTGTAAACAACCTTATTGACACTGACAAGCATTTCAGGAACCAGATCAACGAGATTGAGAAGAAACTGAAGGTTTAGAACCGGCTGCTTTCGATATCCTTAACACATCTGAATCCGAGTGTGGCGTTTCGGTCGAATCCCTGGGATACCATTAGCATAATCTGTGTCATATCGAGAGGCTGTGGTCCTCCCTTGACATACCACTGGCTCGATTCGGGATCATAGAAGCTGCCACCCCTTATCACCATGAAGTAGTAAGAACCGTTAAAATACATGTCGTTGGTCATCTGCCATACATTGCCGACCATGTCGACGACTTTGTAGGGGCTGGCCCCCTTGCTGAAAGCATCCACAGGAGTTGGTTTTCCGAAAGAATTATTGCAGAGTGTTCCATGGAACTCATTTCCCCATGGCCATTTTCTTCCGTCGGTACCCTGGGCAGCCAGTTGCCATTCCGCTTCCGTAGGAAGCCTTTTACCTGCCCATCTGGCATAGGCCTTCATGTCCTCGAGACTCAGGTACACAACAGGGTAGTTCTCCTGTCCCTGGGGATAGATACCGTACTGCCAGTGCCGCAGATATCTTGAAGTATCGGCAGGTCTGTATCCCGTGCTTTGAATAAACTCATAGTACCTGGCATTTGTAACAGGGTACTTGTCGATCAGAAAGCTGTCAATGCGTACAGTTATGCCCTCAGTTGCGGGATATGGAATGAAATCGTCAGCTGAGTTTACTTTATATGAAAACTCCTTTCCCGGTACAAGGACCATGTCGGGTGCGATCCCAGTAGCCCTTGCGGTCCGTTCCACGGCGCTTACAGGCCAGGGCTTTCCTCCTTTAAAATAATGTATGTTTTCATCCAGAAGATTCCTGCCATCAAGAAGCTGTACCACTATCTTTCCCTGGTAGTAACCAAATTGTTCCTTAATGCTGACAATCGTGTCGCTCCTAAGCCGGAATTCCTTATAGACTGTTCTGTTTGAAGGATTTCCCTTCCAGACTAGCACCCTGTTGTCGCCTGCCGACCTCAGGAGAATCGAGTCGCCTTTGAGTTTTGATCCAAGCAAAAGCGGAAACTCAGCTATGCAATCAACAGATCCCTCCCTGCGCGTTCCGGATGCAGAAGCCGGCCATCCTTCTGCAGTTGCTGTCAGGTAGGTCAATCCTCCTTCGGTTACCGGAGTAATGTTCTCATGATTCCGGAGCGAAACATAATGTCTTGCTATATTGCCATCTATCCTGAACAGTTTCCCATCAAAACCTTCAGGTCTCATATTCAGCACTGTATAAAGAGTTTTCTGACCTGTCTTCCACCTGTTCACATAGATCCTGTCGGCCAGTGTTCCTATAAGGGGAGTCCAGTCTTGATCCAGGAAAGCATCGTTGTTCTGCCGAAGCATGAAAGTCGTTTCAGAAAGGAAATCAAGGTCTTTCTGATAATTTTCATCCCTTCCTCCGGGGCGGAACAGGTTGAGTTCGGTCCCATAGCCATTAAAAAAGGCAATTGCGATTTCGCGATGAAGGATGTCTTCTCCGACGTCACAAACCCTGAAAATGGAAAAATCGGGTTTTAAAAGTTTGTTAAGGTTAAGTTCAGGGCTGAGGAATATTGCATTATGTACTCTTCCCGACAGTATGCCTGTCATATCGGCTGGAACTGCCATTCCCTCGGAATACATAACCACACCTTTTCGAACGCTGTCGGCGGCCGATTGAAGCTGACGGCTGGAGTTTCCCCTTGTGTCGAGCACCACTCCGTCGGCATCTGTTTCTGCAATCAGTCCGGCCATCCCCTTCATCTGGTCTTCAGGCCGGGTACTGTTATCCCAGGGATTGAAGGCTATAAAAAGCCTGGTATTGTTCTGGCGGGCCAGTCCGCCAAAAATGCGAAGTTGCCTGATCCCCCCCGGAAGATCCCTGTAAAGGTCCCACTGATTTCGCTGATCCAGTCCGAGGCGGGGCCATGTTGGCCATATTCCGTACACATCTATATGGCCAAACTGATCTATTCCTTTTCTGAGAAGATCTGCAAAGGTGTATTTACCAGCCGTCCTGTCAAAAAAATCCCTGTCCCAGGCCATCTGCAGGACAATCAGGTAACTTTCCCTGATCCAGGCCAGGTCGGGCCGTTGATACAATGTGTTGTCAAAATCAGTTAAATCATACAGGTATCTGTCCCTGAACATTAGTTTCAGACCGTTCTGCCAGTCACCTCTGAAGATATCGGCGTAGAGGCTGTAGCTGACTTTTGCCTTCGGAGGAAGAAGCGTTCTGTATCTTCTCTTTATGCCCCCCGTCGTCTCATTTCGTCTTGCAAGGGCACACACTGAAATTCCGTTCTGAGCCTCGAAGGAGGAATAGCCCAGTTCCCAGGCGTTGTCAGGCAGGATCACTCTTACCGGACTGAATCCCGGCCGCGAAAGCCATGCTCTTGCCAGATTGTCGCGGCCCATCCCGGTAATAAATACAGTCGAGCTGTCGAAGCCGAAAGGAACGACATTGCTTATGGAAACAGTGTCTCCTGAGATATTTTCAAACACGGCCTCACAGCGCCATCCGCGAGGGCCGGAAACAGGTTTGTTTACCCTCAGGCTGACTGTATTTCCGAACTGCATATAATACCCGTCATCTTCAGTTGAGACCTGGGCCTGAGCTGCAGATTGTATTTTTTCATCAAGCAGGAAACTTAAAACAGGTTTTTCCCGTTTAATAAGTAATCCGGTATTGTCTGAAAGGGTCAGACTGTCGGTATTGAGTCCGTAAAGTGTTGAAAAACGGACGCCTGACAACGACTGGGATGATACTGTGAATGGAATCAGGAAAAGTAAAACCGGAATTGACCGGAACAGTATTTTGAAGTTAAACATAATCAGCATCAATAAATCTTTCTAAACTGATGCAAGTTAAAACATAAGCAAGATTTCTGCTACAGTTTTAGAAAGTATTAAGGAAAAAATTCGAAACATGGCGATCCTAAAGAAAATACTACGATTTTTCTTTTTACTGCTTTTTTCGGTAAGCTTACTCGGGTCTTGTGCTTCTTCTCAAAAGAATCCTTATTATGAGAAGAGGATAAAGGCATCGAACGCCAACACCAAACAGCTTGGACGGAACCGTTACTATTTTTCCAAAGACTATCAGAAGAAGCTGGCAAAGAGCTATAAAAGGAAGGCCAGGTACTAGTTCACTCGTCGCATACAAAGCTGAGTCCGTCGTAAGCAAGCATAATACCGGGCGGCAGGGTTTCCGAGACTTCACGGTGGAGCCCCATCTGGTGACTGATATGAGTAATATAGGCCTTACGCGGAGAAATTTCCCTTATAAAATCTATAGCTTCCCGGAGGCAAAAGTGGGAAATATGCTTTTCCTTCCTCAATGCATTGATAACTAAATATTTCACTCCGAAAAGTTTTTCCTTTGTCTCTTCGGGAACATAGTTTGCATCAGTTATATAGGCAAAATCGCCTGTTCTGAATCCGTATACGGGAAGCCGGTAGTGATATACCCTAAGCGGAGTGAGAACAACGCCGTCGACAGTAAAATTATCTTCATTAATTGTATTCAGCCTCATTTTAGGTATCCCGGGATACTGGTACTCGGCGAATACGTATGAATAGTCCTTTCTGACTGCCTTCTGCACCCTTTCCTCAGCGAAGATATCGATGGCATCATTGCTTAGGTAGTTGAAAGCCCTGACATCATCCATTCCGGCAATATGGTCCTTGTGTTCATGGGTAAGCAGGATGGCATCGAGCTTCTTTACCTTTTCCCTGAGCATCTGCTGCCTGAAATCCGGCCCGGCGTCAACAACGAGGACAGTATTATCCTTTTCGATCAGGATCGAAGTACGGAGTCTTCTGTCGTTTTCGTCTCCGGAACGGCATATCTCACAGTCGCATGCTATGACCGGCACACCCTGAGAGGTACCGGTTCCCAGAAAGGTGATTTTCACTTTAAGTAATTTCCCGGCAAACCTAAATCAAAATTCAATAAATGACAACAACACTTAAGATTTTTCTTTTCAAAAAGCCTGAGCTCTCTTAATAGTATTATTTTTACAGCCATCTCAACATCATGGCAGCCGGAAGAATATACCTCATTCCCGTCACATTGGGTGATCAGAATTTTGCTGATGTTATACCTCAGGGGGTTCTCAGCATAACGAAGTCGCTTCGGCTTTTTACTGTGGAGAATGTAAGGAGTGCCAGAAGATATCTCAGGCTTATCGACAGTGACTTTCCGATTGACGAGACCGAATTTATGGAATTAAGTGAGCACAACGGCGTGTCAGATATCTCAGCATATCTCGAACCTGTCATCGGAGGCCGGGACATGGGATTGATGAGTGAAGCAGGTCTGCCCGGGATAGCTGATCCGGGAGCCATGCTTGTTTCGGCCGCTCACAGAAAAAAGATAAGGGTAGTTCCTCTGGCTGGTCCTTCTTCGATACTGCTGGCTTTGATATCATCAGGGCTCAACGGGCAATGCTTCACTTTTCATGGCTACCTGCCGGTAAAGCCTGCCGACAGGGCTGCAGCCCTGAGGGAACTGGAAAGGAAATCGAAGGAAGGGTATGCTCAGATATTCATGGAAACGCCTTACCGTAATCAGAGGATGCTCGACTCCATATTGTCGGTATGCAGCAACGACACTCTGCTGTGCATAGCGTCGGATATAACACTATCCGGTGAAAGTATCTGCACGAAACCTGTTTCCGAATGGAGAAAAAACATCCCCTCCCTGAATGACAGACTTACAGTGTTTATTATCCAGTGAAATTTCGTCTTATTCGATATGCTTGTCCAGCTTCACCAGGTTGATCTGGAAAATAAACGGGGTATAGGGTGAAATATAGTAATTACCCTGTTCGCCGTAAGCAAGCTTCGACGGAACCACAATTAGAGATGTTCCTCCCTCTTTCATATAGGTCAGAGCCTCGTCAAAACCAGGAATAAGTTTTCCCTCGTTCACAGGTTTGATAAGTGTATCGCTGGTATCGAAGTTAGACTCTACCAAAGACCTGTTAAGAAGGTGCATTGCATAATAGATATATGCTGTGTCGTGAGTTTCAGCCTGCGGACCGGTTCCCGGTACATAGTCGAGATAGTACAAGCCACTCGTTTTCAACTCAAAATGGAGGGTGTCGTTATCAGAAAGGAAATCCTGAATCTGGAGTTTTTCATTCAGTTGCCTGTCTTCGATGTCGCTCGACAGATCGCATGACGGCAGAAAAAACAAGGAAAGAAGTACAGCCGGCAGAAGAGGCTTTTGAAAAAAATGAGGTATCTTCATAGTAATTGGATTAAAACAAATCAACACAGCAAAAATCATTCCATTAAGTCAGCAGGGGGTACAGTTATCCGATAGACGACTATGGTCCGCGGAGGGATTTTCTTTCCGTCCCCAACCAGTCCGTGAGCCAGGTAAGGAGGCAGAATAAAGATGCCTTCACCTCCTGGTTTAAGCATCCTGAGCCCTTCATTAAGTCCGGGTTCGATATCCGATTTTCCGATAGTGATCTCCATCGGGCCCGATTCATCAGAGGAGTAGCACAGAGTGCCGTCAATTAATTCACACCTGTATTCAATACTTATCCTGTCGTTTTCAGTTATCAGCTCACCTTCTCCCCTCTTTTCAACAGCATACCATAATCCTGTCGGGGATTCCTTCATCGACAGTCCTTTTCTTTCAATATAGTTCTCAATTATCTCCCTGTCCTTCTGAACCAGGAAGCGATTCATCTCAGCCATTTCATCTTTACCAGGCTTTTTCAGAGTCTCTCCGGGACCATTGTTGTTCACACAGGCAACGGGTATCATCAGAACAATGACTGCAGATATGATCAAAGTCCGGGTCATATTCACTTTCAGGTTCATTCGGCTTTTTTCAGCATTTCCTCATTTTCCTTCAGAACTTTAAGAAAATAGCTGATAGTGTTATCAAGGGTGTCGTAGCGTTCGCCTCCAGAGGCATTAAGATGACCTCCACCGTCAAAATATCTTGATGCAAAATCATTTACAGGGAAATTGCCCTTCGATCTGAATGAAAGTTTAACAAAATTATCCTTCTCAACGAAAAACACCGAAAACACGATTCCCTTTATTGACAGGGGGAGGTTGACAAATCCTTCGGTATCACCCTTGACATGGTTAAAATCTGCAAGATCCTTTTTTGTAAGGCAGATGTAAGCGGTTCTGTATTCTTCAAGCACCGTCATCCTCTGGTTCAGGGCAAGGCCCATTAGTCTCATTCTGTCGGCCGAGAAATTATTATAAACAGTGTTCAGCACCCTGTTCCTGTCGATTCCGGTGTCGAGCAGGTCAGCCACAACCCTCATTGTATTTCCTGTGTATGCTCCATGCTCAAAATTACCGGTATCTGTAATAATACCTACATACACGCTTTCGGAATAGGGCAGGTCGCGCCACGGACTTCCATTCAGGCAGGTAACAATTTCATGAACAAGTTCTGAGGTTGAGCACCTGGATGGGTCGGAAATAATAAGGTCAGCAAAATCATGTGGTTCCAGGTGGTGGTCTATGATAACCCTGGGAGCCTGTGATGAGGTAACGAACGATTCAGCCTCACCGAGCCGGTTGGGCTGGTTGAAATCGAGCATCACTATCAGGCCGGCATTCTCAATAAGTTTAATGCATTTCTTCCGCTTCCGGATGAAAACGCTTATGTTTTCCGAACCATCCATCCATTTCAGGAACTCCTGAAGGTTATTGGGGCACATCATCTCGACTTTCTTCCCCAGGGAATTGAGATACCTGTAAAGAGCAAGCTGAGAACCAATTGCATCGCCGTCAGGATTGATATGGCTAATCAGCAAGATATTGTCGGACGATCTGACAAGTTCCGAGAATTCTTTTGTATATTTGGCAAGTTCTGTCACTTTTTACTTCTGCTGGATGAAGGGCTTAAAGATAGGAAATAATCTTTCAGGCATAATTTCAAAAAAGTTTATCATTTAGACTGAAATGAACGGCAAATATACGTTTTCAATTATAAAACCGAATGCGGTCAGGACCGGGAAAACGGGTCCGATCCTTTCAATGATCAACGAAGGAGGTTTCGAGATTGCAGCCATAAAGATGGTTCAGATGACCATTCAGCAGGCTGAGGCTTTTTACGAAGTTCACAGGGGTAAGCCATTTTATGAAGGTCTTGTGGAGTTCATTATTTCGGGACCCGTTGTCGTGCTGATCCTGAAGCACGACAATGCCGTTGATGAATTCCGGAAGCTTATCGGACCGACTGATCCCGAAAAGGCAGAACAGGGAACAATACGGCGGAACTTCGGTGTCTCTGTGAAGATGAATGCCATTCACGGCTCCGACAATGATGAGAATGCCGTAAGGGAGTCAAACTTTTTCTTTTCTGACATTGAAAGATTCTGTTAATCGTATGAACAGGGAAACATCATCAGATCCTGCCGGAATCAGGCAGCTGGAGAAGTATTCATCAGCCTTTACCCTGTCGGACATGGAAATTTTCATTTTCCCCGACCTTCTCTATCCTCTCGTTCTTGCCAACATCATGTCGCCCATTGTCTGGAAATGGCGGGATGATCCCTGGTTTGAGGATATAGAGAAGAAAGGATTCACATACAAGGTAAACAGGATAAAGCAGTTCATTATCCAGAATTATGTTTTCAATCTGGATCTTTCAACCTGGGGCCTTACAACCAAGACCAGGGAGCTTGAGCGTTTCCGTGATTTTTTCGATATGTCGGTTCTCCGGCAGTCGAATGCCCTTTTCGGCTATGAGGGAGACAAGTATTATTTTGACATAGACATCAGGAAGCACTTCGGGCTTGACAAGTTCACCACCGATGTGATTCCGTACTGGAAAACAGAAACAGTGGAAGCCATGACGGCTTTCAGACACAGGGAAAACTACACGACCGGCGCGGGAGAATGCGTCTCATTGTCAGCGCTGTATGCAGCTGCAATGTTTATAGTCGGAAGGATACCTCTGGAGAAAATATTTCTGATTGCCACTCCTCTCCATTCCCAGAACTTCATAACTGAAAAGGAAGGTCTGATAACCAACAACAGGAGGATAGTGACCAAAAACATGTGGTTCAACGGAACTTCGCTTTCAGAAAAGGCAAGAAGGGCTCTTGAAAATGAGAAAGTTACCATTGTCTCGCATATCTCCGGTTTCATACACACTGTCTACAATGAAGCTACAATAAATCCGGAAGATTACAGGATGTTTTCCGAAAAGCTGAAGGGTTTTCTGCGTACGGACATAAGCGATCTTATTTTTATCAACTTCCTGAGGTTCAAGCAGAAATACAAAAAACTCTTTCAGTACATGTGTGAGTGCTCCGGCAAGAAGAGGTACATTTCGCTTGAAAAAATGTTCGAATACGAACACACCAGTAAATATAACCTGTCGAAAGAAACCAGGGCAAGTCTGGTCAGTGAAATTGAAGGAGACGAGTTCCACCTGAGCCCGCTTCAGGGTAAGATAATGCTGAACGACATTGAGGATATTTTCTGCGATGGCAGCGGTTGCAGCATTGAAGAATTCCGGGCCGAATTTGTCAAATATGCCTGTGGAATGAGCGACGCCCTGCTGGATGAAATGTTCGGTGATCTTCAACAATTCACCATTACTGAGCCCAGGCTGCCTGATGCTGAAAAGTTTTACATTAAAGGTGCTTTTCCGGCAATAAACCCGGAAAATACCCGTGAAGAGATAATCAGGTCGGTGATGGAGTTAACGGAAAAATCTGAACTGGCTCTTCTGACAATGTATGTTTACAGGCAGATGGATATGATCGACTGGATCCCGTACATCAAGGCCTCAATGGAAAGGAATCCGGTTTGTTTCAGTGAAATGGAAGATATGCTTGTGGACGAAGTGTACTCTATTCTGAAAGATCTTCCCGGAGAGTCGATCTATGACGGAAACAGGCTTGCTCTTCCCGATGAGGTCTGGAATTTCAAGCGTGGCGACGGTCTTGAAAAAGCCATACTTCTGGCCGACTTTATAGCTCTGAAGTACCCCGGGGCAAATCTTCAGATCGAGGTATCGGATTTAAGGGCTGTCTTAAGGTACAGAACAGAAGAATATCCTTTTCCTTCAACCAGGGATTTCAGAAAGCTGATAACTATATCCGGAAGGGATTACAACATAAAGGATCTATCTTAGGACGATCTCTCTGATGATCTCTTTTCCGGCTTTCTCATTCAGCTTTTCCCTCAGGGCTTCCCGCAGCATCATAAGCTCATTTCTGGCCACAGAGGAATTCAGGCGGATATAAAGTATGTGATCCCTGATGTAAACTTTTGAAGTTCT
>JAKLIJ010000023.1 GCA_022709665.1 Bacteroidota bacterium | reverse complement strand
ACAAGTATGTTTTCTTTGTAAGTTAGCTATGGTTTAAGTTTGTTTGGTTTGTTAATCATTCTTTCCCGGATGAATAATCCGGGGCTTTTGAAGGGGAGGATCCGGGGTAAATCCTTCCCTTTTTTTTTATTTAATGTTTTACTAATTTTGCAGTGTTATAAACATAAATCTATAGCTATGAAAAAGATCATCCTTACATTTACTCTTGTTATATTCCTTTCTGCTTTTGCTTCAGCCCAGGATTACAGTACCGGGGTTGGACTGAGGCTTGGTTTCTCAAATGGTCTTACAATAAAGCATTTTGTAAGTCAGAGGTCAGCTTTTGAAGGAATTCTCTCAACAAGGTGGAGGGGATTTGAATTGACAGGCCTGTACGAAGTGCATGATAACGCTTTCGATGTTTCAAGGCTCAACTGGTATTTCGGTGGGGGAGCCCACATTGGTTTCTGGAATGGCGACAACACAGAAGACAGATGGGGTGATCCCGGAACCAATTACACAATTATAGGAATTGACGGTGTTCTGGGTATTGAATACAACTTCGAGGATGTTCCGATAAATATCGGTCTCGACTGGAAACCTGCATTCAACCTTACAGGCTACAGCGGTTTCTGGGGCGACGGCGGAGCATTGTCAATAAGGTATATTTTCTAAAATCCGCTCAGCTTCATGGTTACTGTCGGTATCAGAAGCAGTAGCCCCAGCGCTATCAGTATCAGCAGGATCGGCATGACCCATTTCAGCCATCTGGCATAAGGGATTCTCGCCATCCCCAGTACTCCCATAAGCACTCCCGATGTCGGGGCGATCATGTCAGTGAAACCAGCTCCGAATTGGAATGCCATAATGGTTGCCTGCCGGGTCAGTCCGGCAAGGTCGCTCAGTTCAGCCATAATAGGAATCGTAAGCGCAGCCTTGGCGGAGCCTGATGTAATTACCAGGTTGAGGGCGCTCTGAAAGAAATACATCAGTCCGAGAGCCGGCATTTTTCCGCTTCCTTCGAGCGCCCCCGACATTGAATAGAGAACAGTATCTATTATCTGGCCGTCGGTGAGCACTGCAATTATGCCTCCGGCAAATCCTACAACCAGCGATGCCGGTACAATGTCTCTGACACCTTCTACAAACAGCCTGGCCACCTCCCCGGGTTTTTTTGCTGCCGAGAATCCGGTTACGAGACCCATCCCGAGGAACAGTGCTGCTATCTCCATTATGTACCATTCGTACCCGAGAACCCCGATTACCAGAAAAATCATTGTGAATGCCAGTACGTTAAGCACAAAGAAATGGATAGACTTCCTGAGAGTCACATAGCTGAAGATAAGAAACAAAACCGCCATCACAGGAAGCAAAGGCGCTTGAAATTTCATTAATCCCATATCAATCCGGGTTACCGGAAAATAAACAGCAAATAGAATCAGCACAATACCTGTTGCAAGAGCGGTAAACCATGCAGCCCGGGGAGTGTGGTATGCAATCTCTCCGGTCAGTGAACTGCCTTTCTGCCTCCAGTATTCATCGGCCTCGTACATGATGCTTTTGCGGGGATTTTTTCTTATCCTCGAAGCATACCACAGTACAAACAGTATTCCCACAGCAGTAATGACAATCCAGCAGAGTGTTCTGTATTCGATTCCGGTGAAAAGCGGGACACTCGCAAGTCCCTGCGCTATTCCCACGGTAAACGGATTAAGTATTGCTCCCGCAAATCCGATGTGGGCAGCGAAATAGCATAGCGCAATCCCGACCAGCGAATCGTAACCCATTGAAATAGCCAGAGGGACGAAAATCACCGAAAATGCAATGGTCTCTTCCGACATTCCGAATAACGCACCGAAAAGGCTGAAAATCAGCATTATAAAGGTAATAATGATATTGTTGGCTCCGAGCAGCCTGACAAGCCTGAACCGTTCAATCCTTTTTGTGAATCCCAGAAACGAGAAGATCCCGACATCGATGGCTTTGGTATCGTTCATGATCCAGAAAGCTCCTCCGACCATCAGGATGAAAACTATTATGTGCGACATGTTAATGAAGCCCTTATAAAATGCCGAGAATATCTGCCATGTCTGGGGCTGGCTCTCAACATAGTGAAATGAACCGTTTACTATAACGCTTCGTTCAACTCCGTTTACTTCCACTGTTTTCCGGTCGTACTTGCCGCCGGGTATCACCCAGGTCAGAACTGCCGCACATATTATTATGCTGAAAACAATAACCAGATTATGAGGTACTTTAAAGGAAAAATTCATAAAAAATGATATTGTTATTCGATATAAAATTATTGTATAACACTAAATAATTATTGCAAAACAACAAATAATTATTGTTTTCCCGGGATAATTCAGGATAACTTTCTCCCGGGTTGTCTCCCATACCGTTACAATTACCCTGGTAACGTTACCGGTAAAAATCCGGAATAAAGATTTAAATATATGGCGATTTTTTTCTCCGGAAATGGTTATATTTTTTTAATTTTAAGCAAAGCATCAGAAAATGATGCTGCTTGGCTTAAAAATAACTATAAACCTGTTCCTATGAGAAAGTTTTTTTTTATCTCACTGATCATAACAGTGTTTTCAATTCCGGTTTTTTCCCAGAAAGGATTCAACGGACTCGATATGAACATGGGGAACCTTTACAGGTTGTCGGATGCAAAGACTCGTTCGATAAGTCCGGAGAATTTTACCGGAGAAAAGGGGAAAGGCGGAATGGCATCTCCCGCCGACAAGGATAAGCCGAATGTGGCAAATGCATCGAATGCAGCCCGCGATCTGGGTCAGGGATGGAAAGTGAACCCCTATGTCCGGATCCAGCCGGGCGAGACCTTTACCCTGGCCGACATCGACGGTCCGGGAGCTATCCAGCATATATGGATGACTCCGGCCGGCAAGTGGCGTTATTCAATATTAAGGATTTACTGGGACAATGAGAAGGAGCCTTCGGTTGAATGTCCGGTCGGTGATTTTTTCGGCATGGGATGGGGGCAATATGCTCCCCTTGTCTCATCGGCAGTTTGCGTTAATCCGGGAAGCGCTTTCAACTGCTACTGGGTGATGCCTTTCAGGAAGCATTGCAGGATCACAATGGAGAATGTGGGAGATGCCGACGTAATGACTTTGTATTACCAGATCGACTATACGCTGACCGACGTTCCCGGTGATGCTGCCTACTTCCATGCACAGTACAGGAGGCTGAATCCGGATGTGACCTCGGACTATACTATTGCAGACGGGATAAAGGGTAAAGGACATTATGTAGGAGTGTACCTTGCATGGGGAGTATTCAACAACGGCTGGTGGGGTGAAGGCGAAATAAAATTCTTCATCGACGGAGATACGAAGTATCCCACAATATGCGGAACCGGAACGGAGGATTACATTTGCGGATCATACGATTTTGACACCAGGGAGAAGAATCCATATGGTGTTGAGGAAGTGAATTATACTGAATTCTGCACTCCTTATTCAGGTCTTCATCAGGTTATAAAGGGAGACGGGCACTATAACGTGATGCAGCGATTCGGGATGTACCGGTGGCATATAATGGATCCTGTAAGGTTTGAAAAGGATCTCAGGATAACCATTCAGGACCTTGGATGGAGGCAGGGAGGCAGGTATCTTGCACAGAAATCGGATATAGCCTCGGTATGTTACTGGTATCAGACCGAACCTCATGCAGGCTTCCCCGCTTTACCGGGATGGAGAGAACTGGAAGTTTATTGAATAATAAAAAACATAAAGGACTGATGGAAAAAGAAAACAACCTCAAAAACACTGAAAGGGAGGGCATTGACCGCCGGAGTTTTATTTCAAGGACTTCACTGGCAGCTCTCGGAGTAATAGGTACGGCAGGACTGGTTTCATCCTGTTCCGGGAAGCCGGATAAGAAAGAGATTGAATTGCCTCCTTTTCTTACTCAGGCGCCCGATGGAAAGCCCATAAAAGCAGGGCTTATTGGCTGCGGGGGAAGGGGCACAGGGGCAGCGGTAAACTTTCTGGATGCAGGGCCCAACCTTCAGATAACGGCTCTCGGGGATGTATTTAAAGACAAGCTCGACCAGTGCAGGGAGCAGCTGAGGAAGTCGAAACATGCCGTCGAGGTAGCGGATGAAAACTGCTTTATAGGATTCGACGCCTACCAGAAAGTTATTGATTCAGGAGTTGATCTTGTGCTTTTATGCACTCCTCCGGCCTTCAGACCTTACCATATAGAGGCAGCCGTCAATGCCGGAAAGCATATCTTTATGGAAAAGCCGGTGGCTGTCGACCCGGTGGGAGCACGCAAGGTGATGATATCGGTGAAAAGAGCGCAGGAGAAGGGGCTTTGCATGGTAAGCGGCACGATCAGGCGTGTTCAGAAAGATTTTGTAGAGACATGGCGCAGGGTGGCCAACGGAGCAATAGGAGAGATAGTCAGCGCTCATATTACCCGCAACGGCGGAGGTCTCTGGGTTATGCAGCGCCAGCCGGGCTGGACCGATATGGAATACATGCTGCGCAACTGGGCAAATTTCTGCTGGCTTTCGGGCGACCATATTGTTGAACAGTTCATTCATGAGATCGATGTAATGAACTGGTACATTGGTAAAAATCCGGTAACTGCCATGGGCTGGGGAGGCCGCCAGAGAAGAGTTACCGGCGACCAGTACGATTTCTTCAGCGTCGAATACATTTATGACAACGGGATGCATACTCATTGTGCTGCCCGTCAGATAACGGGATGCAGCAACCTGACCGAGCAGTTCATTGTCGGAACGGAGGGTTACGCAAACGCTAAAGGAATGATATTTAATCTGAAGGGAGAAGAGATATGGAAATACCCCCATCCGGAAGAAGGTTCAACAGATGAAACCTGGAAAGTTACCGATCCTTTTGTTCAGGAACATATCAATCTTGTTACGGGTATCAGAACCGGAAATACTGTAAATGACGGCGAAGCCCAGGTGAATTCCACCCTGATCACAATAATGGGAAGAATGTCTGCATACACCGGCAAGGATGTTTCATGGGATGAGCTGATGAACTCCGATCTGGCGCTCGGGCCAAAAGTCTTCGAATTCGGTCCGGTGCCCGATATTCCTGAGGTGCCTCCGGTTATCGGCGTTGCTCCAAACCTTGGCTGAGGTTCTGATTACAGGGGATAAATTATGTTGAATGTTTAAAATAATAATCTGAAATAATGAACAGAAGGCAATTCACAAAAACTGCTGCTGTTACGGCTGCTTTTATCTCGGCGGTTCCCGCATCAGGTTCCCGCATTTTTGGAACTCCGGCAGTCAGGCCTTTGAAGAAAGGAATGATGTGGGGAGGAATCGGTGTCGGCAAAACAATTATGGAGAAGTTTGAAGCTGCAAAGCTGGCGGGTTTTGACGGGATTGAGGCGGACAGCCATCTCAACAGGGAGGAAGTTCTCAAGGCTGCCGGTGCGACAGGACTGAAGATTCCAAGCGTTTGCAACTCCCAACACTGGAAATACCTGATGTCGAGCCCCGATGCTGCAGTGAGGGAACAGGGAGTTGAAGCCATGAAGACAGCTCTTGAGGATGCAGCAGAATACGGAGCCGATACGGTTCTTCTGGTTCCCGGAAGGGTAACTGACAGCGTCAGGTATGATGAGTGCTGGGACCGTTCGGTGGGGGAGATAATGAAAGTGGTTCCGCTTGCAGAAAAACTTAAGGTTAAGATAGCCATAGAAAATGTCTGGAACAACTTCCTTCTCAGTCCAATGGAAATGGCCCGTTATATCGACCAGTTCCGCAGTGAATTTGTTGGAGCCTATTTTGATTGCGGAAATATCCTGGTTTATGGATGGCCGGAACAATGGATTAGAATTCTTGGGAAAAGAATAGCAAAAATCCATATAAAGGAATACAGCCGAAAGATAGCTGATGAGAAAGGCAGGTCGGCAGGATTCAATGTTAAGCTGCGTGAAGGTGATGTGAACTGGACAGAGGTAATGAAGGCTGTTGATGAAACAGGCTACAGCGGCTGGCTGACAGTTGAAATGGGAGGCGGAGATACACCGGAAGGACTCAGGGATCTTTGCGACAGGCTGAAGCTTATTCTTGAGAGCTGATCAGTTCCTTCCAGCGGCAGATTTTCCAGTGACGGGAGCGGGCTTCCCTTTCAAGCTTCCTGTCGGGATTGACGCATACGGGGTTTCCTGCTGTCAGAAGCGCAGGCAGATCGGATATGGAGTCGCCGTAATACCAGGCTTTCGAAACTGGGGTATTATTTTTTTCACAGTATTCCCTCAGCCTTACGGCTTTTTCTTCGCCGTAGCACAGGGAGCCGATAGCTGATCCGGTCAGGCGGCCGTCAGATACTTCAAGCCGGGAGCATATAAAATCATCCATTTGAAGTAACTCAGCCACTCTGGCGCATATCTGGCAAACGGTTGATGAAAGCAAAACAGTTGATACTTTGTTTCTCCTGTGTAATTCAATTTCTGCCCTGGCTTCACTGTAGACCGAAGGAAATAGTGCTTTCCCGGATACACCGGAACACAGGTGCTCAAAGTCGGAAAGTTCAATTCCCTTCACCCACTTCATCATATCATCCATTATGCTCACAGGATCTCTTAGCTGAAGTTTGTAAGCGGATGACAGCCAGAGTGCTTTCAATATGTCTGAAGTCTTCATCAGCCCTTTCCTGTATGCTCCCGTAACAAGAAGTCTTCCGCTGACCGTTCCTGTGATTGTACGGTCGAGATCGAAAAATGCAATCTGCCCCGGCTCAGTTCCCGGACTTTGAGAAGAAATGGTTCCCATCGGGATTGTATATTATATTCAAAGCCCCAGGCATAATACTGATGTCGAAGTGTTCGGAGAAATTCAGTTCCCCGTCGACATGGAACGGTACCTTGCCGGGAAATTCTATTGTCATGCCGTTGGTCTGAAAGTAGAAAACCTTTTTATCTTTTATATGTTCGCCTTTAGGGACCTTCATAAATAGTTTCAGTCTCTGGATCAGGTTAAGCCTTTTTATGGAGCAAACATCCAGAAGTCCGTCATCTGCCAGAGCTCCGGGTGTGAGCAGGAATCCTCCGGCAAATCGTCTTCCGATCGAGACTGTATTAATAAAACAGTCCGTTTCAGTCCGGCTTCCGCCATAGGATGCTGTCATCCTTTTTTCCCTGAAAAACAGTATGGTTTTTATTATGTGCCAGATATATTTATGTTTCCCTCCCTTTTTAACAACTCCGGGTCCGCTATAGTTTTCCGCAGCAACCTGAGCATCAAATCCCAGGCCCATGCCATTTATAAATATCATCCCGTTGACCAGACCAGCATCCATGGGGATGACCTGTTTCCTGAAGAACAGCTCCCAGTCATTCTCTGTCATCCGGTCATGAAATCCGGTAACCTGCACAAAGTCGTTGCCGGTTCCTGCCGGGATAACACCGAAGACAACATTTTTTTTATTGACAAGAGGTCTGGCTACTTCATTTGCGGTTCCGTCTCCTCCCACACCAACAATCACACCGTATCCCTGATCAAGGTATTGACGCGATAGTTCAACAGCGTGGCCGCTTCTCTCAGTCTGAATTATTTCCCCGTCGATACCGTACCGGCTTATCTTGTCACGGATTATGGGGACCATTAACTTTCCGAATCCGTTTCCTGCAATTGGATTCACTATGAAGACCCACTTGTTATTATTTGATGATTCCATTCTGGTTCTTTATGTAGTGTTAATGGTTCCCGTTATAAGCCGATTCGATAATACCTCTTATCCGGGAAATTATTTCATCGTCGGTCTTGTCCACAAGCTCTTTTCCGGGGACGGGTTTATGGATAATGACTTCCGGTTTTGAACCGAAATCGATGCAGAACCTGTTTTTTGGTTTCAGGTCATAGAATCCGTTAAGGGTAATTGGCAGTATATCAGTGTTTCCTGTTCTCATCAGGTAAATGAATCCTCTGAAGAAGGGGTTTATCTTACCGTTCAGGGTCCGTGTACCTTCAGGAAAGAGTGCGACCGACTGATGAGTCGATTTGTCAATCAGCTGTTCAAGCATGTGCCGTGTGTTTCGTATAGTAGGTTCCCTGAAGGGGATATAACCTGTAAGTTTCAGAAAACTACCGAAAACCGGAACTTTAAGCAGGCGTTCATGACCAAACCATGCTACCTGGGGGTAGAACGATGTTATGGCCACAATATCAAAAAGGCTTGCATGGTTTGCAACAAGAATGTACCTGTTATTTTTATCGATGTTTTCTTTTCCTTTTACAGTCAGCAATTTTCCCATGATCACAAAAACCGATCTGGCCCATATCATGGTCAGGTATTGGACTGCTCTCTTTGCCCTGAACAATGTGAGTATAAAGACCAGAATAACGCCGGCTGCAGTGTAGCAGTAAAGGATTGCAAATACAGGGAAAGAAAGAAAGGTATTAATGCCAGATCTCATCCGGGAAGAGTAAAATTCGAGGGGCTTAAAATACTCTATATTTTTAAATAAAGAGTGAAGCGATAAATTTTTAACAGTCTGCGGTTATAATCCGGAGTTGCTTACAAAGGCAATTTGCTTGCTGTCAGGCGACCAGGACGGGACATTTATTGTTCCCTGACCGCCGTAGAGGTATGCAATTACCCTGGATTCACCTCCATCCGCAGGCATCAGCCGCAGTGTCACTCTTTTATAGGAGGGGTGGCTGTTCTTTTCTATATCGGGTGGGAAAGCAATGTAAGCAATCCATTTTCCGTCGGGAGATATGTGGGGGAACCAGTTTTTGCAGTCATCGAAGGTAAGCTGTTCCCGTCCGCTGCCGTCGGCTTTCATCCTCCACAGTTGCATATTTCCGGAATGGCTGCCGTTGTAGTAGATGTATCTGCCGTCGGAGGAATATTCGCATCCGTCAACGTGTTCGCCTTCCGGAATATCAGTGAGGGCCACTTCCTTTCCTCCCTTTATTGAGTTCCTGTAGATATTGTAAACGCGTTTCCCGTCACGCTGGGCGACATAAACAACCTCCTTGTTGTTTGGATGCCAGCCGTGCCAGTAAGAGGGCGTCCGGGGGGTTACAAGTTTTGGTTCTCCTCCTTTCAGTTTCACTACATACACTGCAGAGCCTCTGCCTGACGCATCATCCTTGGAACTGCTCAAAGCAAGCAGTTTGCCGTTGAATGATATTCCGTGGTCGTTATTGTTTCTTGTAACGGTGCCTGTATTCAGCCGGCTTATTTCACCTCCCGTAACCGCTATCCTGTACATAAGGCCATCCATATTGAAGAGCAGCTGTTTACCGTCGGGCATCCAGTTTGGGGCTTCAAATCTTCCCTGTTTTTCATGGATAACCATTCTTTTTCCGTCAGACACATTCAAGGTTTCAAGGCGGCATCCAACCGCTCCGTCAATTGAAGCATTGTAATCATCGCTGACTGGTTTGTCGATCCTCACATTCCAGGCGGTTGCCTGTTCAGTCACTTCCGGACTATGTGAACAGATGATCAATCCTGCAAGCACTTTTTCCGGCATGTTTGCCATCTGGTATGAGCCTATTTCCTCAAAAGGTTTTCCCGGAACGGCTGCCCTCATGAAAAAGACTTCACCTGCCCGTTCAAGCTGTATTATTTCATATCCTGAGCCCTTTGCAAATAATTCATCCTCCGGGTCCTTCATTTCACCTTCCTTAAAGTCGCGCCATTGCATTACAGTCAGCCCGTCGCCATGCAGCGTTGCCGAGATATGTGGCGAGCCTTCATCTTCCGAAGCTCTTATCATCCATCCTGTTTTACGGTGAGGGTCGCCCCCTTCGCCTGTAAAGCGGAAGTTTGCCGTAAGTATGAAATCCCCTTCTATCTGGTTGAAAAGATACCTGAATTCATCCCTTTCAAACCAGATGTTATATCCTGATCCTTTCAGAGAATAAGACTGGTCTGATGCATTATAAGTTGCAGAACCTTTAATTGCAGGGTTTCCGATATCAGCGCTGTGCTGAAATATCCCTGTGCCCGGAGCCTGGGCGTTTGCAATACCCGACAGAACAAGGCATAAAAGGAGAGAGATTGTTCTCATATGAATGTATTTTTGACAAGGACAAGATAATAATTTTTATATCATCGCTTATATTACATTCAGAATTCGATTCCAACCTGTATTATTAATCTTTCCGCCATGGGTGTCGGAACAGGCGGGGTCTTTCCCCGGGGGAAACGGGCAGATGAAACGAGACCGGTCGGCCAAATTGAAAATCCTTATTAAAGATATTTCTGCAATCGGTTGCATAGATAAATTTTATTAATTACTTTTGATTTTATTATTTTCGCACATCAAAAAGCTTAACGGATTTTACAGGGAATTTCACCAATCAGTGGTTTTATGGAAGATATACTGGCCCGGATCGCACGTTGTGTTGAGTCAGGCAAAACGGACAAGGCTTCGCCGTATCCGCCCGACATGAGGGGGAGCGAAGGAGCGGATGAGCTTACGTTGCAGGCTATAAATGAAGGACTTGGAGCGGCGAGGATACTCGATGAAGCGCTTATACCGGCAATGGCTATAGTCGGGGACAGGTTCAGCAGGAAGGAGATTTATGTTCCCCAGATGCTGATGGCTGCAAAAGCCATGAACAGCTCAATGAAGCATCTCAAGCCGTTCTTTCAATCGGGCGAAACCAGGAGGAAGGGAAAATTTATCATTGGCACTGTAGCGGGCGATCTTCACGACATTGGAAAGAACCTGGTGTCGATGATGATAGAAGGAGGCGGATGGGAGATGATCGACCTTGGGGTGGATGTGAGTCCTGAAAAGTTCCTTAAGGCTATCGAGGCAAACCCCGGCGCCTTTGTCGGCCTTTCCGCCCTTCTTACCACCACTATGGAAAACATGAAAAAGACAGTTGCGGTTCTGAAGGAAAAGCATCCCTCGGTAAAGATCCTTGTAGGCGGGGCTCCCGTTACAATGGAATACTGTGAAAAGATAGGAGCCGATTTCTATTCGCCCGATCCTCAGGGTGCAGTCAATTATCTTAAACAGTTTGCAGTTTAAATATGAAAACAATATTGTCAGGCCGGACCAGGGAGGTTGTAATTGAAACAGGAGGTCCTGTAGTTATTATTGGTGAAACTATAAATCCTACCCGCCGGAAGAAGCTTGTTTCAACTCTTGAGGAGGGTGATTTTTCCTATGTTCTTGAACTGGCTGCCAGTCAGATAAATGCCGGCGCCGATGTGCTTGATGTGAACGTAGGGTATCCGGGTGTTGACGATGTAAAGCTGCTTCCCGAAGTGGTATGTGCCATACAGGATAACTTTGACATTCCTCTGTGTCTCGATTCCCCGAATCCTGCAGCCATTGAAGCCGCGCTAAAGGTTTCTGCAGGCCGGTACCTTATAAATTCGGTCAACGGGAAGGAAGAATCCCTGAAAGCGCTCATTCCTGTTGCAAAGGAGTACGGAGCTGCTATAATAGGATTATGCATGGATGACGACGGGATAACAAACGATCCTGAAAAACGTCTCTCGATAATAGAAAGGATTATCGAAAGGGCGGTCACAGCAGGGATAAAAGCAGAGGACATTGTTGCTGATCCTCTGGCGATGGCAGTCAGCGCCGATCCGCAGGCCTGCCTGGTTACACTCGAAACGATAAGACTTGTGAGCGGTAAGTTAGGTCAGAACATAACCATGGGCGCCAGCAATATTTCATTCGGCCTGCCCGACAGGGAGTCGCTTAACACCGCTTTTCTGACGCTTGCCGTATATTGCGGAGTTACATGTCCGATTGCAAATCCTGAAAAGATCACTGCTGCGGCCCGTGCAGCCGATCTTGTCCTGGGAAGGGATGACTTTGCGATCAGGTTTGTGGAGTATTATCAAAGCCGGAATTCCTGAGTGTCGTTCCAAAAGAAATAAAACCTCAGGATATGTCTGTTTTTAAACCCTCCCGTCGTTGGCAACCCCGTTTTTATCCCTTCAAAAGAGAGTCTTTTGGGAAGCGTTTCCGGGAAAAGATAGAGATCATGGTAAAAGGCCCCGTCTGGGGATGCAGGATGTGCGGAAACTGTCTTCTTCAGGAAACGGCCTTTATTTGCTGCATGGAGTGTCCGAAGGGGCTCAGGAACGGACCCTGCGGCGGCGTTACTCCCGACGGACACTGTTATGTCGATTCAACACGCAGATGCGTGTGGCATGCCATCTTCAACAGGGCATTGAAGATGAAGCGCGAAGAGATGCTTCTGGAAGTCCTACCCCCGCTCGACTGGAACAGGACCGGTACCGAAACATGGGCCGATGTGATCAGGCAGATAGGAATAACCGGCCCGGGAAGATTCTTCGGATCGCTGTTCCCGGGCAACAGGGAATACAAAAAACAGGTGTGGGATTCCGTATTTAGGACCGTCAGGCAGCCTGCCTGGTGGAACGGGGATTCAGACTATCATCCGGCTTCTTACAGGGAACCGGCTTCGGAACTGGAGAGAAGTCTCAGGGAAGGCCGGTTTGTTGTTGCAACGGAAGTTACTCCTCCCATCAGTTCGGATTCCGGGAAGCTTAAAAATGATATCGGGCTTGTACGCCCTTATGTACAGGCTGTCAATTTTACTGATGCATCATCAGCCATTCCGAAGATGTCGGCTCTGGCATGTTGCAGGGCGGCAATTGACCTTAATGCGGAACCGGTCTATCAGATTGCGGCACGCGATTCGACACGCATCTCGCTTCAGGGAGATGCCATAGGAGCGGGCGAGTTCGGGATCAGGAATATACTTTGTGTCACGGGCGACAGCCCGGTTGTGGGACCACCGCCAACAGGCAATATGAACATATATGACCTGGATTCGGTGCAGATGCTCTGGATACTAAGGAGGATGAGGGACGAGGGTATCTATCTCGACGGAAGGAAGATGAAGCATCCGCCGAAGTACTTTCTGGGAGCTGCCACTACACCCTGTGCTCTCGATCCCGTACTCCAGGCAATACGGGACCAGAAAAAAGTTAATGCAGGAGCTCAGTTTTTTCAGACCAATATAATCTTTGAAGCAGAAAGGCTTGATCCCTGGCTTGAGCAGCTCGACAGGAGAAATGTCCTGGGTAAGGTCAGCATTCTTGCAGGACTGGCCCCGCTGAAAAGTTATAAGGCTGCACTGTATCTCCACGAAAGGGTGCCAGGTGTGTATCTTCCTGAAAAGATACTCGGAAGAATGGAAAGGGCGGGCGATGGAGCCCGGGAGGAAGGAATATCGATCGTTCTCGAACTGATCGCATCACTGAAACAGAAAAAAGGGATCAGCGGTATTCATCTGATGTCGCTTGGATGGGAAGATGTGGTTGGCAGGATTGTACGGGAATCGGGACTTGAAAATAAATGATGAACTCATTTGAATTTGATTTTTCCGGGCTTGGGATCGGGGAGGAAAGTATCATGAAGTATCTGGGTCCGGAGGAAGCTTCTCTGAATTATGAATTCCGGGACCTGATAAAGGAACTGCTCGGCAAAGCTTCCGCGGTATGCTCGCCGGCAGCCGAATACAGGATCTTCCCTGCGGGAGAATGGAATGATGAAGCAAAAACTGTCTCGCCGGGTGGTGTTGTATTCAGGCTGAAGGACATTGTTTATAAACAGCTCAGCCTGGCAGAATCACTGGCAGTCTTTCTCTGTACGGCAGGTCCTGAAGTGGAAAAACTCGGAAGAAAGGCCATGGAAGATGGAGATCCGATGACTTCGTATATCTATGACATTATCGGAAGCGCGATTGCTGAAGCAACATCCAGGATGTTACATGCGGAAGTGAGGAAAGCTGCCGGGAACTCAGGACTGAAGGTCACTAACCGTTACAGTCCGGGATATTGCGGATGGGATGTATCCGATCAGCATAGTCTGTTCCGGCTTATGCCTGACAACACCTGTGGCATCAGTCTGAATGATTCGGCGCTGATGAATCCTGAGAAGTCGGTAAGCGGAATTATAGGGATCGGCAGGGAAGTAAGCTTCGATCCATATCCATGCCGTTTCTGCCGGATGAAACAATGTCTCTACAGAAACACAATGTAAAGCTTCACATCTCACGCTTCACACCTGCCCTGAGACCTGTGTTATAACAATGTTATAACGTCCCCGAAACATATTTTCTGAATTCCTCTGCTATGCCTGCCTGGTTATGATCGCCTGAATGGACTATAACCCTGTATTTAAGAACGAGTCTGCTTCCTTCCTTAAGGAAAGTTTCCTCGCCGTTTTCGGGCCAGTACATCGGAGTGGGGGATATGAAACCGTAATCGCGTGTGAACCACGGGGCCGGGTACCATGGATTTGAAGGATGCTGCAAGATGGCAAGACCTTCGGTTGCATTACCTCTTTTGCCGCTGAAGTCGATCCATGGTGATCTCTTTCCGAAAGTATCCTTTTCGCCGCTTGCTCCCTCCGCATTTATCATAGTTCCGCCGTTGGTAACCGAGATGTCGGCAGCCAGCCTGGCGCTGAAGAGTGAGTGGTTTGTTTTTTTGATGTGGACATCCATCAGTGTATGCATAGTTATTTCAACATCAATAAAGGTTTTGTCGGCTGACGGAGCAGTTAAGGTGTATTTTCTTGTGTCTTTCACGGGCGATTCTGCTCCAGGGCGGCTCCAGATACACTCGTCGGTAATAACAACAGTGTCACCGCCTTCCTTATCGATCCGGGCATTCACCGAGATTATCCTGCCGCGTTCAAGACCTTCCTGCCAGTAATTTCCTCCGTTAACCATATCGCATCCGAAGAAAAGGGATGTATGATGAGGGTAAACCGCGTTTCTCATTGATGTTACCGAGCCTCCTGTGACCGGTCCGTTGACCGGATAGAAGAAGGGGTATTTCTCATCTTCTGAAAAAATATAACTGGTGAAGAATTTCCCGTCGATGCTCACATTGATTTTAGATCCTCTTTTCTCTGCCGTGATTTTGGCGGCTGATGCAGGAAGTACAATAACGGATACAATCAGGATTGTCAGGATACCGCTTACGAGTCTTTTCATCTTTTTCTTTTTAATTTGTTCATTGCAGTTTTTAGAAAACAAACCCGCATGCAAAATGCAATCTCAAAAAGCGGAGGTTGCAGATGCATGCGGGTCAGGAAAATACAAACCTATAGCTTTATATAATTTGTACCGTATGGAGCTCTCTGGGGCCTTGAAAGCATACTGTTGGCCTCATCGTCGCCCACGAATTTTTCAGTTTCGGGATTCCATTTCAGTTTTCTTCCCAGTTTCATTGCGATATGTGTTACAAGGCATACCGTACAGGCTCTGTGGCCGATCTCAACCGGTGAAATGGGTTCCTTTCGCGATTTTATGCAGTCGAGCCAGTTGCCTGCCTGGTCGCTGCTTTCATAGAGGTGAATCTCATTGGGTCCTATCACTGAAGACAGGATTTTCGGATCGCTGGCGTCGAGGGCTTTGGTATTCTGAGCCTGGACTATGGGATCGCTGTCGGTGGCCCTGTAGTTGCCGCGTGTCACAAATATCCATCCTTCGGTACCTTCATACCTTACTCCGTTGGGGTAGTTTCCGCTTGTAAGCTGAGTAACGCCGTTGGCGTATTCAGCTATTGACATGAAGTCGCCGTGGACATCCCACAGTCCTGCCTTGGGGAACTGTGCGACCGCCTCGATCGAAACGGGTCCGGTGAGTTCTGTATCCATTCCCCATGCGGCAGAGTCGAAGTGATGCTGTCCCCAGCCTGTGATCATGCCGGCGCCAAACTGTTCACATCTCAACCATCCGGGGCGGTCAAAACCACTTTGCGGATGCACGCGGATCTCGGTATAGTAGACTTCCGGAGTTGAACCAAGCCACATGTCGTAATTGAGGTTAGGCGGAACAGGCATTTCGGGGGCTTCAGGTCCGGCAGGATCTCCGGGCAGGCCTATTTTTACCGTATGAAGCTTTCCTATTCTGCCGTTTCTTACCAGTTCGGCAGCAATCCTCCACTGTGGACTTGAACGCTGCTGGGTTCCCACCTGCAGTATGACCTTTGTCTTCTTCACTACATCGCTAAGAAGTCTTCCTTCGGTTATAGTAAGCGAAGTGGGCTTCTCCAGGTAGATATCCTTTCCTGCAAGGGCGGCTTCAATGGCAGGCTGTGAGTGCCAGTGGTCGGGCGTGGTAATCAGGACGGCATCGATCGATTTGTCGAGAAGCAGATCCTTATAGTCGCCATAAGTTTTTACATTGACATAATTGCTGTTCCCGGTCTTCTTTGAATAGAAACCTTCTACCATCTGCTTTCCGAGAGCTGCTCTTTTTGAATCCACATCGGCAGCGGCTACCACCATTGCAGTGTCGAACCTCATTGTTCCCATGATATCGCCTCTTCCCTGCCTGCCGCACCCGATCCATCCGATGTTTATCTTTTCACTCGGGGGATTTTTGCCGATAACTGAAGATGGAACAATGGTCGGCAGAATCAGAGACCCGGCAGCAGCCTGGGCAGTCCTGGAGATGAAAATTCGTCTTTTCATTTATTTTTAATTTTGGTTTTTATCAGTATGATGGTTCTTCCCCGGCAGAAGTATCAATGCTGCCGGGGAAGCATCCATTAATAGTTACAGGATCTGAGAAACATAATTGTTCTGACTGATAAAGATAAAAAACAGTGTAAATAGTTACCTTGAAGATATTGATTTTCTTTATCAGTTTTTGCTTATTGTTCAACAACCGATCCTTCGCCTTCGCCATCTACCCATTTCCAGGGAGTAATGTTTGACTCGAATCCCGGATAACCGTAATTCTGGTTTATGTGTCCCAGGCTGTTGGCATTTATTGCCGATTGCAGCACCGGCCAGAGAACGATATACGGTGCAATCCGGTAGTTATAGAACGGAGCCTTTACATTATTCCTGTAGAAAATGTTCTTTTCGATAACCCTGTCGTACCAGAAATTGTCGGTCCCGAAGTTAGCCATACTGTAAGTTTTTCCGTTGTAGCATGGTTTTCCCGTTTGTGCCAGAATGTAAGCGATGCGTGTAATCTCCGTTTTCCTTTTCTCCTCGTAATAAAGTTCCCTGGCTCTTTCGTCGAGTATGGTTCCGATATTTATCTGATCTGAAGTATAGGGGGCGCATCCGGCGCGGGTTCTTACCGCATTCAGGTCGGCAGCGGCCTGATCAGGCTGATCGTTCCAGAAATAAGCTTCCGCTCTCAGGAGGTATGTTTCAGCGAGTCTCATTTCGTACCAGTCGCCGAATCCTCCGTCGGGAGTATTGTCGGTCGGGTCGATTACATAGAGCTTGTAGTGAGGCCAGTCGAACCACGATCTTATAGTATCGGTACAAAGGATGCCTCCTCCCGCATCCCTGAGCTGGAGATGCTGGTTGTAATAAGGGTCACCGTTTGCTTTCAGTCCCGGCACATTGTAAACCAGGTCCTCCATTCTCATCCAGTTGGGGTATTTATGGCGCATGTCGTTGGGATCATCCCAGAGGTCGTGCTGGTACCAGGGGCTTGGACGAAGACGGCCTATTCCTCTTCCGAACATTCCCACCTGGTCTATTTCAACAGGATGACCTCCCACGAGCGCTCCTCCCGGCTGGTCGGTCGTACCGGTCTGGCCTGTAGGTGTTTTCACCTTTCCGGCGCCTCCCCAGTACGGGACTGCCTGGCGCATGATCCTGAGCTTTTCACTGGCGCCGTCTTCGGTCATTGTTTCACTGCATACGAACAGCCAGATTGTTTCTGTGTTCTCGGCGAGGGCTTTGTTCTCTTCCTGGTGGAGGTCCCAGATAATGTCGCGTGTCGGATCATTTTTGTAAGAACCGAACCTGGTGGTCATAAGGGCATGTATTCCGTCATTTATGACTGCGTTTGCAGAAGCTATGGCATCGTCGAATTCAAGCAGCGACATGTTGACCTTTGTAAGAAGATGGTTGACAGCCGCCTTGTTTATGTCTCCGACGGGAGCATCGGCATCAACCCACTGGGCTGCAAAGTCGAGGTCTTTTTTGCATTTCTGGAGTATGCTTTCCCTTGTACAGGAATAGAAATCCAGCTTTGGCTGTGTTATTTCCTCAAGGATAAGCGGTACGTCGCCGAACTGATGAACAAGCCTGTAATAGACATTTGCCCTGTGAAAGTAAGCTTTGCCAAGGATATTGTTTCGTTCGGCGTCGTTTTTCCACTCTGCATTATCGATCCTTGAAATAACCACATTTGCATACTTGATCCTGTTATAGGCTTCAGTCCAGTAGTTTCCAAGCTTTGTTACGTCGCCGTAGTTAAAGTTTGCATCGGGCAGTATCACTGCAGGCATATCCATATGGATCCCTGTTTTGTCGGTAGTGCCTTCCACCGCTATGTCGGAAAAAATTCCCTCTGAAATGAAGGGAGGAGTATCGCCGTACATTTCATGCCTGGCATTTCGCAGGCACGCAATAAGGGCGGCATTGAATCCGGCGGCATTGACAAAAGTGTTTTCAGGTGCATAAAATGATAAAGGTTCGGGTTTGAGAAAATCTTCGGAACACCTCGGACCTATAAAAATCAGAGCCGTCAGGAATACTATCGATAATAATATCTTTTTCATATCCGGTAATATTAAAGGGTGATATTTACTTTGAATGAAATGTAGGAAGGTGTGTAGGAATCATTTTCCGGATCCATCCATGACCAGCTGGGAGCATAAACCAGCGGATTGTCTGCAACCAGCGATAATCTGCAGTTTACTACTTTAATCCTCGACAGCAGGCTGTTGGGGATATTGTAGGAAAGCGAAACATTATCGAGCCTTATGAAGGAGTTTTTCTCCCACACATTGAAATTGGTCTCGTAGCTTTCAACCCTTGCCCATTTGTTGCCGGGATTATCGGCAGTCCAGTAGGGGACATCGTAATAGGTACCCCTGTCGTAGAATGCTTCATTATGTCTCAGGAAGTTGTCTGCCTTGAGATGCCCGAGGTAGGAATACATTTTAAGCGACAACTCCCAGTTCTTGTACTGCACATCATTTCTGAGGCTCAGTCTTACTCTCGGCCTTCTGAAGCCAAGGAACTTTTTGTCATCATTGGTGTAGTATCCGTCATCGTTGTCATCGAGAAGCTTGTAGTCACCGGGTGAACGGGAATAGGCAGTGGCTTCCGCAGTTTCAGATACCTGCCATATACCAAGGGTTTTATAATCCCACACTTCGTCAATCGCGTGGCCGATGAACCATTCGTTTGTGATGTCATCAACCTCCTTCTGTTCTCCGGTTTCTTCATCTGTAACATAATCGCCGAAGAGGTGAACAATCTTGTTGCTGTTGTGCGACACTGAGAAGTCAGAGGTCCATGTGAAGTCGGGTGTTGAAATATTGACAGAGTTCAGGCTGAATTCGAATCCCTTGTTGTTTACCTGTCCCATGTTTGAGAACACGCTGGCGTATCCGGTCACATTTGGAAGCTGTCGGGGGATGATCAGGTCTTTGGTGATTGAGAAGTAGGCTTCGAGTGTGCCTCTCAGCCGGCCCTTCAGAACTGCGAAATCGAGACCTCCATTATAGGCTGAAGTGCGTTCCCATTTCAGGTTGGCATTTGCCATACGGCTTGTATAAAGCTGTGAAACGTATTGTTCAACTCCGCCTTCAATCAGCAGGAACTTGCCGGAGTTCAGATTGGAGAGGGCATCATAGATCCCCACGCCGCGGTTCCCGTTGACCCCGTACGACAATCTAAGCTTGAGCTGGTCGATCCAGTCGATATTGAAGAAATCTTCCTCGCTGATTGTCCAGCCTCCTGCCACCGACCAGAAATTGGCCCTCGGGTTGGCCTGTCCGAAAGCTGAATATCCGTCGCGGCGGAACGATCCTGTAAGATTGTACCTTGATTTGTATGTGTAATTAAGTCGTGCCAGAAGAGCATCGCCTGTACTGGTTTCATCGTTGCTGGTGAGTGAGACGTCCTCTGTGGCAGCCTGTATACGGTGGTAGCCGAGCACGTCGGAAGGCTGGAAATTCTGCCTTTCCATATATTCATACCAGTAGTTGTATTTCTCGGCGTTCTGAACGAATGTAGCGTCGAAAGAATGGTCACCGATAGTCTTGTTCCATTTCAGCATGTTGTTGATCTGCCATTCGAAGATTGTTGTATTTGCCCTTGAGGCTCTTCCTCCCTGCAAGGCCCATTCGAAATGGCCTGATGAGTAGCTGTTGTAATCGCGGTTCCAGTTGAACCTCGGTATGAATTCCGAGGTAAATGAGAAGCCGAGGGGCAGGGTTATCGTTGCAAAGATCTTGCTGTTCAGTGTGTTGTATTTGCGATAACGGTCGCGGAACCTCATTTCAAGCCAGAAGTTGGGGGCATTGATATAGCCGGAGGGAGTCAGTTGCAATGTTACACCATCATCCTGGAACATTGATGAATAGGGAGTGTTGAAGAGGCTGGCTCCGGGCGAAATGGGACTTTCATCGCGGAAGGCCATCTGGGCATTCAGTCCTACCTTGAGGAAGTTTGTGACATCGGCATCGAGGTTTATCCTTGAACGGATAGTACTGAATTCCTCGTTGTACCTTATTCCTTCGTTGTCGGTATAGCCGAGCGACCAGTAATAGGAAACAGCATCCGAACTTCCGGAAAGGCTCAGGTTATAGTCCTGTGTCAGGCCGTTCTGCCATGTGTATTTTTTGAAATCAGTAAGCTTGCCTGCCTTATAGTTGTTAATCTCGATGGGAGCGAAACCTATCCTTGAAAGCCACACTTCGTCGAGATCCGTTGCAGCAGTAGAGCCGTCATAGGCTTTCCACTGTTCGAGAGTTACACCCGCAGGCAGGTTTTCATAGCTGTTGTAATAACCAGCCCCGATTGTTGTCTGGCGGCGCTCGTTCTGTTCGAAGCCGGCTATTCTCCTTGCAATGTGCTGTTCGCCGTTCATCATTTCGAAATGCGCATGCGAGACGAAAGCCATTCCTGTGCTTGTACTTATGTTGATAACCGGCTTGCCTTTAAGTCCTCTTTTGGTAGTAATGAGGATGACGCCGTTGGTTGCCCTGGCCCCATATATGGCTGCCGATGAAGCATCCTTGAGAATATCAAAGGTTTCAATATCGACAGGGTTTATATCAGCAAGGTCGCCGTAATATAACATTCCATCGACAACGACAAGCGGTGCATTGGCATTTGCCTGATCTGTATCGTCGGCCCTTAGTGAAGTCTCACCTCTGATAAGCATGTCGCTCGAACTGCTAAGGCCCTTGGCGCTCGTACTGAGGTTTACTGCCAGCCCGGGGATGGCTCCCCTGAGCATGGTTGTAACGTTTGAAGTGGCTTCGGTGGCAAGTTCATTGGCATCGATCCTCGAGACAGCGCCGGTCAGGTCTTTCTTCTTTATAGTTCCATAACCGATTACTATTACCTCTTCGAGCATCCCCACGTCGACCTGCATCACGATGCTGAAGCTTGTCTGGGTTCCTATTTCGATCTCCTGGGTTTTCATCCCTATAAACGAAAAGGAGAGTATCCTCACATCGACAGGTATCTGCATCCGGAAGAGACCATCCTTATCGGTCAGCGTACCGATGGTAGTCCCTTTCACCTGCACTGAGACGCCTGCGAGAGGATTTTGATCTTCATCTGTTACCTTTCCGGTAACAAGTTTTTGTGCTGCCAGATTCAAGGTGAATCCGGCAAGCATGATCAGCAGCAGAAGTTTTTTCATGTGTAGATAGTTTTGATTTTAAGGTCACATGTAACCCGCATGCCTCAGATCCATTCAGATGTTGACTGGTAAGCATGCGGGTTTCATAAAATTGAATTAAAGGGTTGAAATAATGAATAATGATCAGATATATCAGGTTAGTTAGCTGATACCAAATTTATGAAAACATTTTGTAAATGCAATCGGTTGCGAATTATTTTCAGGAAAAAGCTGCATAATTATACAAAAATCAAATCAGCCGGCTACTCCTGCTTACGGACAGAAACCCTTGGCGGATTTGCGAAGTAATACCAGGCGCTTTCTGCTTTTTCCCTGTCGAACCGGCCATTGAATACCAGGAATCTGTACCTCAGGTTATAGTTCCTGCCTGGCATCAGATCCCAGTTCATATCTTTTGTCGGGCAGAAGTTTGCGAACATGTCTCCCCGGTTGTACTGGTTCTCGGGCCATATCCTGAGAGGTTCAGGAAAGTTATAGTTTGTTGGGAATGACATCATTACCACACCGGCATAGTCGTCGTCGATCTGGCCCTGGACTATACACCACTTTGCCTTGCTTCCGTCGGCGCTTTTTCTGTCCTTACCTTCGGATGTGAGTACCATACTGTTCATTTTGTCCCATTTCTGCGTGGTCCTCCATCCCAGCCCTGCATACCTGTATTCCAGGATCCTGAAAGGACTTTCGCCGGCACAGTTCATATTAATATTGAAGTCGACGATAAAACAATCGTTGTTTTTATCAGGCTCATATACGGTGACGCCCTGCAATTCATTCATGGCAACTTTGTCTTTTTCCTTTCTTTTCAGAACCACATGCTCATGGAGCGCTTCAAACCCTGAAAAAACGGGTCCGCTGCTGACTGACACGAAATTGGCGAATCGTACGGTTGCCTGTTTTGAATTTATGTTCCAGAAATCGAGAGTGTCGCCTTCAAATTCAACCATGGTCCAGGGATTCCATATCCCGTAATGATGGTAATGATCAGGAGGCTGGATGCGGGTAAGTTCCTGGCCGTGAGGCGACCACAGGGGATGGATGAATCCGCTTCTCCTGTAGGCAGTATCGACACCGGCAGGGGGATAAACGGTTTTGAAAAAATATTGAAGCAGTTTCTGTTCTCCGGAATGGATAAGCAGGGCTCCGTCCCTTGCCGTTGCTTTCACGGTAACGGGAAACTCCGATTTTTCAGCCCTGAGTTCATAGCTTATTTTTTCATTTTCCTTATTCCCCGATGTGACCATCCATGTCATCTTTCTCGGGTTACCCGGTTCGATCTGAAAGGGGACAAGCGCCCTTCCTCCGTCTCTTGTCTCATACAGAGCAAGCAGAGTGTCAGAAAGATAGGTGATTTCGTCGAGATTGATGCTCACCGGGATTTTCATGCCTGACGCAGGCCTGGCAAGATTTACTTCGAGTGATGCTATCTTTTGTGCATGACAGCTTAAGCCCGTGAGGATCAGCAAAACCGCGAGAGTAAGTTTTGCCTTCACTGGAAAGGTTATTTCAGAATTCATGGCAGGTTAATGTATTTTAGAATTACGATCGGTCAGGCATTCCGGGTTTCGAAAATAGGAATGTTTTTAAAAAAATGCAACCGATTGCGGGTTTTTTTACAAATATTTTCGCTATGTGTCATTTTATATTAAATTTGTTGATTCATATTTCTCTGATGAAAACCGCCCGTGATGTCACAATTTACGATGTGGCAAAAGCTCTAAACATATCGCCTTCAACCGTTAGCAGAGGTTTAAAGGATCATCCTCACATCCATGCCGACACCAGGAAAAGGATAAAGGCGATGGCAAGGGAGATGGGTTACCAGCAGAACAAGTTTGCAAGCAGTCTGAGGAAAAGGAGCACTGAGACCATAGGGGTGGTGGTTCCCAAGCTGAACAGTTATTTCATGGCCACTGTAATAGCAGGCATGGAGGA
>JAKLIJ010000022.1 GCA_022709665.1 Bacteroidota bacterium | reverse complement strand
TTATGCTGTCAGTGAATGAAAGTCTTCCCTTTTCTATGTTATTGACCATCATCGGCTCCAGTCCGGGCTCATAAATAGGCACCTTCCCGGATTGCATCATCTTTATCTTATCAAGGTCCTTGTCAACACAAACTACATTAACGCCTGTCTCGGCAAAACACGTACCCGTCACCAGCCCTACATAACCAGTTCCAATTACTGCAATTTTCATAATTTATTTCTCAACGATTAAATGCAAATATAATAAAAGCTTTCAGCGGTCAGCACTCAGCCTGCAGAAAGTGACTGGCAGACACTGCCATTGCGAGTCCCGCCCCAGCGGGACCATGCAACCTTTTGACCTTATGCCTTCATGCCTTCCTGCCCTATCTCAAAACCATGAAAATCTTAATTATATTGCGAGATTTCAATAAAAAAACATAACTTTGCAACCACTTTTTAACAAAATAATGTCTAACTTATTAATTATTAGTCTTTTTAACTACTATTATGACTGAAAGCAAAAAGAAACCTGTCAAGAATGAAAAGGTTGAAATTGAAGAAGAAGGTCTGACGGCCTCCAAAAAAATCAAAGTCAAAGAAAAGCCTGTTGATCAGGTAATTGACGAAGAATTATTACCTGATGGGGATGGTTCTCTGAAAGACGGTGAAGTACTTGTCTCAAAAGTTGTCGATGAAACAGAGGAAGCTGTTCTGGAAGCAAGATTGAGAAAGAACATTCCTGAAGTTGACAAGGGAATCAAAAAAACCGAAGCAAAAACCGAAAGACCCCAAGCCCCGTCAGCTGAGGATTTTGACTGGGAGAGTTTTGAGAGTGATGAAATGAAGAACTCCCCAAAGCATAAGGAATATGAAGCTAAGTATGATGAAACTCTGTCGACCGTTGCAGTTGACGAGGTGGTTACCGGGACGGTAATACAGATGACTCCCCGCGAGGTTGTGGTTAACATTGGTTACAAATCGGAAGGTGTTGTCAGTCTTAACGAGTTTCGCTACAATCCGAACCTGAAGGTAGGTGACGTGGTTGAAGTGTATGTTGAAAGCCAGGAAGACAAGAAGGGCCAGCTGCTTCTTTCGCACAAGAAGGCCCGCGCTATAAATTCATGGGACCGTGTAAATGCATCCCTTGAAAAAGACGAAATTATTACCGGTTTCATCAAATGCAGGACAAAGGGTGGTATGATTGTCGATGTATTCGGCATTGAAGCATTCCTCCCCGGTTCGCAGATTGATGTCAAACCTATCCGCGACTATGATGTTTTTGTCGGTAAGACAATGGAATTCAAGGTTGTTAAGATAAATCAGGAATTCAAGAACGTTGTTGTGTCGCACAAGGCTCTTATAGAAGCCGAACTTGAACAGCAGAAGAAGGAGATCATTGCCAAACTCGAAAAAGGACAGGTACTTGAAGGAACGGTCAAGAATATCACATCCTACGGTGTATTCATCGATCTCGGAGGTGTTGACGGTCTTATACATATCACTGACCTTTCATGGGGCAGGGTTAATCATCCTGAGGAGATAGTCCAGCTCGACCAGAAACTGAATGTGGTCATCCTTGATTTCGATGATGACAAGAAGCGTATCGCTCTCGGTCTGAAACAGCTCACTCCTCATCCATGGGATTCAGTTGATCCCGACCTCAAGGTTGGCGACAAGGTTAAAGGAAAAGTTGTTGTTATGGCCGATTACGGAGCTTTCCTTGAAATAGCTCCGGGCGTTGAAGGTCTGATTCATGTATCTGAAATGTCGTGGTCGCAGCATCTTCGCAGTGCACAGGAATTCCTTAAGGTAGGAGATGAGGTTGAAGCAGTGATACTTACTCTCGACAGAAATGAAAGAAAGATGTCGCTTGGCATCAAGCAGCTTAAGCCTGATCCATGGCAGAGCATTGAGGAAAAATACACCGTCGGGTCAAAACATACTGCTAAAGTCAGGAACTTCACCAACTTCGGCGTTTTTGTCGAGATAGAGGAAGGCGTCGACGGACTGATTCATATTTCAGATCTCTCATGGACAAAGAAAATCAAGCATCCTGCTGAATTCACATCAATCGATTCTGAGATTGACGTTGTAGTGCTTGAAATTGACAAGGACAACAGGAGACTCAGCCTTGGTCACAAGCAGCTTGAAGAAAACCCATGGGATGTATTCGAGAATCTTTTCACAATCGATTCGGTACATGAGGGAACAGTGGTGGAGGTCTTCGACAAGGGAGCAGTTGTTGCTCTGCCCTATGGCGTAGAAGGCTTCGTCACTCCGAAGCACCTGGTCAAGGAAGATGGAACAATGGCAAAAGTGGACGAGAAACTTGAGTTTAAAGTAATTGAATTCAACAAGTCAGCCAAGAAGATCATCCTCTCTCACAGCAGGGTATTTGAAGATGAGAAGAAAGCTGTTGAATCGCCTGCCAGGAAGACTGAAGGTGAAGCTTCAAAGAAATCTTCAAAGAAAATCAAGTCGAATGTTGAAAAAACCACTCTTGGTGATATCACCCAGCTTGCTGCGCTCAAGGAAGAAATGGAAGAAAAAGCAGGCAAAGCTTCAAAAAAATAGAAAATAGTTTTAAATTTAAGCTGTTAAAATTATAACTATGGATTTCAACATCGAGAATCGGAATAACAGCACTTTAATCCAGATTCAATCTGAAAAACTTGATACTCACATTGCACCGGCTCTGAAATCAGAGCTGGTGCTTATTTCAGGGAAGGGAGAAAAAAACATTATCCTCGACCTTGAAAAATGTCAGTATTGCGACTCTTCCGGTCTTAGCGCTATCCTCGTCGCAAACAGATTGTGCAAGAATGCCGGTGGCACTTTCGTACTCTGCGGACTCAGTGAAGCAGTGGAAAGGCTTATTACTATTTCGCAACTTGATACGGTACTAACTATAACACAGTCAGTTGCCGATGCTGAAAAAATGATATCATGATTAAAGAAGTGCAGATTGCTTATGAAAGTCACCGTACTTGGTAGCAGTTCTGCATTGCCGACATCGCAAAGGTATCCATCCGCTCATGTGCTTAATGCACATGAGCGTTTGTTTTTGGTGGATTGCGGCGAAGGAACACAGATGCAGCTCAGAAAATGCAACATTAAGATTGGCAGGATAAACAACATCTTCATCAGTCATCTCCATGGGGATCATGTGTTCGGGCTCTATGGATTGCTCTCAACCTTCAACCTGATGGGACGGACCAGCACTATTCGGCTGCATGCACCTGCAAACTATGATCTTATGCTGCGATCGCATCTCAGCGATTTTGACATAAACCTTAACTACCAAATTGAGTTTGTTCCGCTTAAAAACGGAGGTCAATCCCCTGTTTATGAAGATAAACATGTTTCTGTAACTTCGTTTCCGCTTAAACACAGGGTAGAAGCCTTTGGCTTTGTTTTTCGTGAAAAACCTGCCGACAGAAATATAATTAAGGAGAAAATAGAAGAGTTTTCTATCCCTTCCTGCATGATACCAGGCATAAAAAAAGGCCGTGATTTTGTTACCAGTGATGGAAAGGTAATTAAAAACAAGGACATTACGGTTCCTCCTCCGGAACCGTTGTCGTATGCTTATTGCAGCGATACGATGTATTTTGCCGGTTTGTCATCATTTGTTAAGAATGTCGACCTTCTGTATCACGAAGCCACATTCGATGCATCTATGACAAAGCTGGCAAGGAAAGTGATGCATTCGACAACACTCGATGCCGCTAAAACAGCTCTTAAGGCAAATGCAAAAGCTCTTATGATAGGCCACTTCTCCGCGCGTTATGATAATGTGACAACCCTTGTTGAAGAAGCACGGACCATCTTTCCGGCAACTATTCCTGCAATCGACGGCAATACCTATAATATAAGGGAACTATCCGCCAGGAACCGGCTCCATGATTAAAGTCCTTTCACACGGCCGGAATTAAAGCAAAGAATAACTATCTTTGCCACCACCTTTTTAATATGCAGGAAAAAATACTGATACTCGATTTTGGATCCCAGTATACCCAGCTTATAGCCAGAAGGATACGTGAGATGTCCGTTTACTGTGAGATCCATCCCTACAACCATTATCCAGAGCCCGATAACTCTGTTAAAGGATTTATCCTTTCGGGCAGTCCTTACTCAGTAAGGGATAAAGATCATCCCGACCCGGATATCTCGGGAATAAGAGGCAGCTATCCTCTTCTTGGTGTGTGTTACGGAGCGCAGCTTCTGGCACAGAAATACGGTGGAAATGTGATGCCGGGAAAAATCCGGGAGTATGGTAATTCTAACCTTGTTCATGTCAATGAATCGGATCCTCTGTTTTACGGAATAAAACCGGGAACCCGTGTCTGGATGTCTCACGGAGATACTATTGAACAGCTTCCAGAAGGATTTCAGATAACCGGCTCGACAGCAACCGTAAAAGCCGGAGCTTACAGGATAGTCGATGAAAAGACCTGGGGAATTCAGTTCCATCCGGAGGTCTATCACACCACCGACGGAGCCCGGATGCTTGAAAACTTTGTCTTCGGTATTTGCGGCTGTTCACCCACCTGGACACCTGATTCATATATAGCGACCGCGACAGAATCACTCAGGAAAGAGCTTGGAAACGACAAGGTTATTCTTGGCCTTTCGGGCGGAGTCGATTCATCAGTTGCGGCATCATTGCTTAACAGGGCAATAGGAGGCAATCTTACCTGTATTTTCATCGATAACGGCCTGCTGCGGCTTAATGAGTATGAGTCGGTCCTGGACTCATATAAGGATATGGGACTGAACATCAAAGGCGTTAAGGCAGGCGACAGATTTCTTGATCAGCTTGAAGGTGTTATTGATCCGGAACAGAAAAGAAAGATAATTGGCAGGGTTTTCATAGAGGTATTTGAGGAGGAAGCAAAGAAGGTCAGAGATGTAAAATGGCTTGCACAGGGCACCATTTATCCCGATGTCATTGAATCAGTTTCTGTCAACGGACCCTCTGCAACCATAAAATCGCATCATAATGTGGGAGGACTTCCGGAAAAAATGAACCTGAAAGTTATTGAGCCTCTTCGTCTTCTGTTCAAGGATGAGGTCAGAAGGGTAGGCCATGCTCTCGGTTTGCCTGATGCGATTCTCAGGCGTCATCCTTTTCCGGGGCCGGGTCTTGCCATCAGGCTTCTGGGCGTAATGACCAGGGAAAAGCTTGATCTTCTCAAGGAAGCTGATCATATCTTTATTGAAGCCCTTAAAAATCATGGGCTTTATGATTCGGTATGGCAGGCCGCAGTGATACTTCTTCCGGTGCAGTCGGTCGGAGTGATGGGCGATGAACGGACTTATGAGAATGCTGCCGTTCTGAGGGCTGTCGTTTCCACTGACGGTATGACTGCCGACTGGGCTCATCTTCCTTATGAATTTCTTGGGACAGTGTCAAATGAAATTATTAATAAGGTAAGGGGAATCAACAGGGTAGTCTACGATATCAGCTCAAAACCGCCTTCAACAATCGAATGGGAATAAGCAGGCGTCAGGGCGTAAAGGCTAATTTATTTGAATCTGTCAACAAAACATCAAAATAAACGTTAACAGGTAACCAGGCAAGCACTAAACAACAACCAGTAAACAGCAGCCTGCAACCTGCAACCGTCAACCAGTAACCATCACCATCATGAAAAGATTCACAATTGTTTCAACCATATTTCTCCTGATAACATTTTCATTATTTTCCCAGGCTGTTAATGAAAATACCTACAAGATTGGAAGGACGCTTGGACTTATTGATGCCTGGTATGTTGATACCACTGATATGGACAAGCTGACTGAGAAGACTATAGTTGAAATGTTGAGAACACTCGATCCTCATTCGGTTTATATCTCCGCCAAGGATGTCAAGGAGATGAATGAACCTCTTCTGGGGAATTTCGAGGGAATCGGCATCCAGTTCAATCTTTTAAGGGATACGATAATAGTCATAGATCCGATAGGAGGAGGGCCGTCAGAAAAAGTCGGGGTTCTGGCAGGTGACAGGATTATTGAGATCGACTCCGAAAAGGTTGCAGGTGTCGGGATCTCTACAAACGGTGTGAGGAGCCGGCTTCTGGGGATGAAAGGTACCAAAGTGAATATCAGGATATTCAGGCCTGGCATCAGGGATATTCTTGACTTCACCATTGTTCGCGACAAAATACCGATAAACAGTCTGGATGCAGCTTATATGCTCGACAGCCAGACTGGCTATGTAAAGCTCAATAAATTTGCTGCCACAACCGCTGAAGAATTTACTTCAGCTGTCGATAGTCTCATGCAGAATAATTTGAAGAACCTGATCATCGACCTTCGCTCCAACGGGGGAGGCTACATGGTGGCTGCTACTGACATGGCAGATATGTTTTTCCCCGACAAAAAACTTCTTGTCTTCATTCGCGGACGAAGAAATCCTCGTCAGGATTATTTTTCAAACGGAAAAGGATCGCTTTCCAATACAAAGATTGCCGTACTTACCGATGAAGGGTCTGCTTCCGCAAGTGAAATACTTGCAGGGGCTCTGCAAGACTGGGACAGGGGTATTGTGATAGGCCGGAGGACATTTGGAAAAGGACTTGTTCAGAACGGATTCTATCTTACCGACGGTTCCATGATAAGGCTCACCATTGCGCGTTATTACACTCCGACAGGCAGGCTTATCCAGAGTCCTTATGATGAAGGCTATGAAAAGTACATGGAAAACTTTTACAAGCGCTATACCGACGGTGAACTGGTAACGGCCGACAGTATTCATTTTCCTGATTCCCTCAGATTCAAGACGCTGGTCAACGGCCGGACGGTTTATGGAGGAGGAGGTATTATGCCTGACGTGTTTGTGCCGGCTGATACCTCCGACTATTCCGACTATTACAGGAGCCTTGTAAGGAGGGGGATAATCAATTCTTTTGCACTTGAGTACTCTGATAAGAACAGAAAAAAACTTGCAGCGGATTACAGGACTTTCAATGATTTTAAAAATCGTTTCAGCTTCAGTCAGGATGAGGTCAGCTCGCTGATTTCAAAAGCGGAAAAGGAAGGTGTGAAATACGATGAAAAGCAGTTTGGCATCTCCGGAAAAGCCATTCTGAATGTTACCAAGGCTCTTATAGCCTCAAACCTTTGGAAAACCAACGAATATTTCATGATCCTGAATGAGGACGATATCGTGATCGAAAAGGCCCGTCAGATAATAAACAATAAGTCTGAATACGACAGGATACTTGGGTACTAGTTGGCAGCAGCAATCGGCAACATGCAATTAATCGCTAAAACCCTCTACGGCCTTGAAAAGGTCTTGTCGCTTGAGCTTGAAGCACTGGGCGCCGGCAAACTTCAGGTTGCCAACAGGGCGGTCCTGTTCGAGGGCGACAGGAACATGCTTTACAAAGCTAACTATTGCGCCCGTACGGCGCTTTCAGTTCTTGTTCAGGTCGCCGTTTTCAGGATACGTTCGGCTGATGACCTGTACCAGAGATGTCTGAAAATAGACTGGAGCCTTTATCTCGACATTAAATCCACTTTTGCAGTAGTTTCTGTAGTCAATTCTCCCATTTTCAGGCATACGGGATTTGCAGGGCTCAGGCTGAAAGATGCAGTCGCCGACTGGTTCCGGACAAAGACTGGAAAACGTCCCTCTGTCGATACGGACAATCCTGATATTCTTATAAATCTGCATATCAGTAACGATCTTGTAACTGTTTCGATTGACTCTTCAGTCATTCCTCTTTACAAGCGCGGGTACAGGAAAGAACAGGGGGCAGCACCGATGAATGAAATTCTGGCAGCCGGTATCGTTATGAATTCAGGATGGGATGGCCAGGTTCCCCTTATTGATCCTATGTGCGGTTCAGGCACAATTCTCATTGAAGCGGCTCTTTTCGCATCGGACATTCCTCCCGGAAGATTCAGAAAAAACTTCGGGTTCCAGAAATGGAGGGATTATGATGAAGATCTTTTCAGAAAAATGAAGAAAGATGCTGAATCACATATCCAGCCTTGCAAAGGTGCGATCTTTGGGAGTGATATTTCAGAAGAAGCCGTGGAAATGGCGAGAGCCAATATCAGTTCGGCCGGACTTTCTGATATGATTGCTTTGAGTGTGAATAATTTCCGCGATCTTAAGTCAGCATCTGATGCTGGTGTGATCATTATGAATCCTCCCTATGGTCAGAGAATGAGGACCGATGACAGCAATGAATTATACGGCATGATCGGCACTGTACTTAAGCATGGATTTCCAGGCTATGATGCCTGGATAATCTCATCCGACAGGGAGGCTCTGAAGCATGTCGGCCTTAAACCCTCAGGAAAGAGAACCCTGTACAACGGGTCGCTGGAGTGTCTTCTCATCAATTATAAACTATATAAGGGATCACAGAAGCCGGGATGACGCAATCTATTTGTAATTTTTGCGTTTATCTGATTCGGACGTCGGATATCTGAAAAGGTTGGTGTAATAATTGTTTTGGCCTAAAAAGTAATGCTTACATTTTTTATATATTTGTTGACGAAGTTTTTGATCCTATTAAAAGCAAAGCTTAGATGAGCTTTAATGTTGAAAGTTATTTTTCTGACTTGTCCGGCGGGAATCCAATCCTTTATTACAAGGGAAGCATTGATTCAGACCTGATCAACAGGGTGCTTGATACGGTTGAAGAAAAACTTATCAGCTCAAATGAAAGTCCAAGACTGAGAAAAAGAGTTTACAATGTTCTGGTTGAAAGCCTTCAGAACCTTTATCACCATGTGGGAGAGGTACCTGTCGGTTTTGAGGAGAATACGTCCGGGAAGTTTGGCTTCCTGGCTATAAACAAGGTGGCTGATGGTTACAGGATATGCACCGGGAATTTCATCAGGGCTGACGAGACGGAAGAACTTGAGAATAGAATTACCAGGATCAATAATTCAACGCATGACGAGATTACTGAACTATATAAATTTATTTTGAATCATCAGCGTATCTCAATAAAGGGAGGAGGTGGGCTCGGTCTGGTTGACATTGCAAGGAAGACCGGGAACAAGCTTGGGTATGTCTTCAGAAGCTATGATGCTGATACCTCATTCTTTTGTCTGGATATTCTGGTTAATGGTACTAGGTGAAACAAACTAAACTGAAAGAATATGGAACCTATCCTAATTGAAGGAACCCCAAAAACGCCAACGATCAAATTTGATTCATCTACAGGCGTGTTCGAGATCAAGGGACGTTCAATCCCCGAAAACTCAGTAGAGTTCTACAGGCCCCTTATCGATTGGCTTGACCTCTATAAGGAAACCCCCAATAACAAAACCGTTGTTAACATAAAGCTTGAGTATTTCAATACAAGCTCTTCAAAATGCATTCTCGATGTCTTTAAGAAACTGGAAACCATTCACAAGGCAAAAAATGAAGTGGAGGTAAACTGGTATTATGAAGAAGATGATGAGGATATGCTCGAAGCGGGAGAGGATTATGAATCAATAATCCGGGTCCCTTTCAAAATGATCGAGATCGTAGAATAGATAGCTCCGGCATCTCAGGACCGGCTAACGGCTGTGTTCTTTATTTAAGGTAAGAAGAGTGTCCACAGGGCACTCTTTCTTATATCCCTTACCTCAAGCCACGAGCCGGATCCCACAATACCTGCAACCCGCCTCCCTTGTATTTCCTAATCAATGATTTTCGGCTTCCTTCTGAAAATGGTATCTCCTGAATTCAGCAGATTCCTCAGAACCCTGAAGTAAAGAAGGAGATAGGTAAAGATAGTCAATGCCCAGATCACAATGACGTTAACATAGTATGTGTCAATACTGAAGCCGAATATTTTTTTGGAAGGGGAATAAAAATGAGCTTTTATAAAGCCTGAAGAAGGATCCATGTAGACCGGATCAAATTTCTGGATCAGCTCCCCATTGTATTCTATTGTCTTCTGTGTCTCATTCTTAAGGGTTACAAATTCATCGAGTGAGACATTGAAATTTTCGTTTCTCAGTTTCTGGTAAGCCTCCTTGTTTTCAGCTTCCATCCCGCTAATGAGCCCGTCCTTCTCACTGTTGGCCTTATTGTAATACTTTACAAAACACCTGCGGACCAATTCCACATGTGTGATGGCTTCCATGACGATATCAGATGTAACAAGATCGGGTTTAAGGCTTTCAACGTTTTTGAAAGTGATTCCAGGAACCCTCTTTTGAAGCTTGATGATCTCATTGTAGACAAGTTCCAGATCATCATTAAAATCTTCATCCCTCTGTCCCTTGTTGAGATCTATCAATATTTTATCAAGATTTCCCTTCACCTTGGAGCACCAGTAATCCTTCACGAACTTCGACTCACTCATCTGCTTGTCAAATTCATAAAAGACCATAGCATATCTGTTGTTTGTAAATTGCTCGACAGCCAGAGCCTCGTAGCCCCATCGGGCGGTAATAACCTCGCCGTAAAACGGTATGGTGACGGGTGATGAAATGTTTGGATTCAGCTTTTCGAACTTTACAAGCACTCCGCTTAGAATTATCTGGGGAATAATAAGAAAAGGTATAAGGATGTAAATTGTAACCACAGCCTTGAAACTGTCGGAGATAAGCAAACCAAGAACGTTGGCCGAAGCCCAGCATGAGAAGAGAACCAGCCAGTATTCGAATGTCATGCCCCTGATTCCTGTAATGGCATTACCCAGGATAACGAATGTAAAAGCCTGAATGGCGGAGATGCCAAACTGGACACTTACCTTTGACATCAGGTAACTGTTCCAGTTGAGATTCAGAAATGCCTCACGCTTGAGTATCTTACGGTCCTTGAATATCTCTTCGGCGCTGACTGTCAATCCCATAAAGAGGGCTACAATCACCGACATAAAGATGTAAACCGGCAGATTGCTGTTGTCGATAAGGTTGTATTCGGGATTTTTGACATTTTCGTCATAATATCTTATAAGGAAGGCAAGAAAGAAGGCAAGCAGCGGAGCTTCAAAAAGGGTTATCAGGAGATACTGGGCGTCAGAAAGTTTAGAAAGGATATCTCTCTTTGCATAAATCAGGAACTGCCTGAATCTGCTTGGCGGCTTAAAAGTTATTTCAGGCAAGGAGCCTCCTTTTTCAAGCTTCTCCTCTTTTTTCTCGGCCTCATACAGTTTGCACCAGTCATCAGGCGATATCCTGCGTGTATCGGTAGGTTTTCCGCTTTCGGTCATTACCTTGGTCTCAACAATGTTGAATATCTGCTCCGGGTTTACGTTTCCGCATGAATAGCAAACGCTGTCGGAGTAGTTTGGCTGACCTATTTTCTTCTTGAAGTATTCTATTGAATCTACAGGGTTCCCGTTATAAATAAGATATCCTCCCGAATCGAGGAAAATGAGCTTGTCGAACATCTTGAATATATCGGAAGAAGGCTGATGAATCACTATAAAAAGGAGTTTTCCTTTTCTGGCCAGTTCATTCAGCAGATCCACAATATTTTCTGAGTCTCTCGACGAAAGCCCCGAGGTCGGCTCATCCAGAAACAGAACCGCAGGCTCCCTTATCAGTTCAAGTGAAATATTAAGCCTTTTTCTCTGTCCTCCGCTGATCTTCTTGTTAAGCGGCGACCCGACCTTCATATTTCGGATATCATACAGACCAAGGTTCCTGAGGACATTGTCGACCTTTTCGCGGATCTCCTCTTCTGTGAGATTTCCGAAACAAAGCCTGGCATTGAAATAAAGGTTTTCAAAAACAGTAAGGTCTTCAATAAGAAGATCATCCTGCGATACAAATCCTATGTGTCCCTTTATCTTGTCCTTATCCTTGTGAATACTGATCCCGTTTAGAAGAACTTCCCCTTCCGACGGCGGATTTGTGCCGTTCAGTACGCTCAGAAGTGTTGATTTTCCGGCGCCGCTGGCACCCATAATCCCGATCATCCTGCCCGATTCGGCCCTGAACGACATAGTGTGAATTCCGACCTCTCCGCTTCTGAACCTGTATTCGAGATTATTGACTTCGTAAACAACCCTCGATGACCTGAATTCCTCCTTCAGGAAAAGCATTGAAATATCCCAGTGATAAATAGGGGAGATATTGTATCCTTTGATTGATGAACCGTGACTGATCGGATACACTTTGTTCTCCTTGAGAAGCAGGCCGTTCATCGACAATTCTCCCGAACGTGCATATCTTAAGAAGTACATATTTACCGAAGGCACGTAAAGTATCCATATCTGTCCTTTCAGCTGATCCCTGAACGAAAATTTGGTTTTCCCGGTTTCATCCGTCTTTTTACCCGAGATGACAAGAAGATTTTGTGAAGCCGGTATATGGTTAAAGGGATTCAGTACGAATTTCTCAATGATTTCATATTCCTCCTTGGAGATGTTCAGGCTTTCAGCGAGAGTTGAAATGAAGCCTCTTTCAAGGGCAGTAACCGAACCATTCCCCGATTTGCAGAATTCAAGAGCCAGAAGAACGACCACAATTCTCTGATCCAGTCCCAGCTGACCTTCTTCATTAATCTCATGGCATAGTTTTGCTATTCTTACCGCGATTGCTCCCTCGCGTCTTTCCTTTGAGCTCTTCTCAAGCTTGACCTGAGCTTCCCTGTATGCCTGATCGTAAACAGTCAGGTATTTTTTTACAAGTTCATTGTTGAGATGCTGACGCAAAAATGCCTCGACAACCGAACGCCTCTCTTCCTGTTCCCCTTCAGGATCGGCAATAATGGCAAACAATTGCATCAGTGTATTAATAATCTTCTCACTCATTTACGAAAGGGAATTCTCAAGGATGAACTATTGAGATATTAATTATCTACAGAACGGGCATTCATGTCAAATGTTGTGATTATTTAGAACTTGTAGGCCTAAAAAAAATGTCTCCCGGCGATTTTGTTTAATCAGAGTGAAATCTGTTTTCTTTTTTTGCCCGGCTTTTTTTTCCTGACTGAAAATCCGAATTTCCCGATCATGTTTCCCGTTTCATAATATTTGCCGTGTAAGTAACATAAGGGTTCGGCGTCAAACAGCCTGAATACTCCTGTTTTTTCTTCAAACAACGATTCTTCCGCATTCACCGCGACCACTTCGGAAATGAACATGTGGTGGGATCCGAGCTCCTTTATTTCCTTTACTATGCATTCGATATTTACAGGCGACTCTTTTATCAGGGGAGCCTTTACCCTTTCGGCCTTTATGGGTGTAAGGCCCATTTCGCTGAACTTGTTGTGGTCTGCTCCTGATTTCACTCCACACCAGTCTGTCGCATAGGCAAGTTGCTTTGTGGTGAGGTTGATAACGAATTCCATGTTTCTTTTGATTATGTCATACGAATGCCTTGACGGCCTCACGGAAATATAGCACATTGGAGGATCGGTGCATATAGTGCCTGTCCACGATACTGTGATAATATTGTATTCTTCGGGAGTCGAACCGCAGCTTACCATTACCGCAGGCAGCGGGTAAATCATTGTGCCGGGTTTCCAGAGTATCTTTCCCATAACTGCTTTTTTTTCAAATATAGCATTATCGGTTCAGATTTCCGGGGGCTGTCCTGAACTTGTCATTATGACATAATCAGGCAGGATTTTTATGTCAAACAGGCAATTTTCACAGTTGGCAAACAAATTGATCCCTGTTGTACCGTCAGCCTGGTCATTCTCATTATTGAATTGTCAGGCGTAAATAAAAAACAATTGCGATATGAATCTGAATAATTTCACTCTTAAGGCACAGGAATCAATACAGAAAGCCTTCATGATAGCTGATTCAAAGGGACAGCAGGCTGTCGAGTGCGCCCATCTTCTTCATGGAGTGATGAGTGAGGCCGAGAACATCACAGAATGGCTTTTCGGTAAGCTTGGGGTAAATACATCCCAGGTAATGAAGGATATAGAAAAGATTATAGATACCTGTCCGAGAGTCAGCGGGGGAGAACCTTATCTGTCATCCGGTGCATCAGAAGCTCTGAGAAAGGCTAATGACCAGGCAACAGCCATGAAGGATAAATTTGTAACCACCGAGCATATTCTGATGGGTATACTTGATACAGGCGACAGGTCATCCCAGCTGCTGAAGGACTATGGTATTACAATGAAGGATCTGAAACTGGCTGTCGCTGAGTTAAGAAAGGGGGCTACAGTAGATAATCCCGCATCAGAGGATACATTTAACTCACTTAACAGGTATGCAATAAACCTGAATGAAAGGGCGAGGACAGGCAAGCTTGATCCGGTTGTTGGTCGCGACGAAGAAATAAGGAGGATACTTCAGATACTTACAAGAAGGACGAAGAACAATCCAATTATGATTGGTGAACCGGGCGTGGGTAAAACTGCCATTGCTGAAGGTATTGCCCACAGAATAATCAGGGGAGACGTTCCGGAGGACCTTAAATCGAAGACCATCTACTCGCTCGACATGGGTGCACTTATTGCAGGCGCCAAATACAAGGGAGAATTTGAGGAGCGTCTTAAGTCGGTTGTGAATGAAGTAATTTCTGCAAATGGAGAAATCATTCTGTTTATAGATGAGATACACACGCTTGTAGGAGCAGGCAAATCGGAGGGCGCCATGGATGCTGCAAATATTCTGAAACCGGCGCTGGCCAGGGGTGAGCTGAGGGCTGTAGGTGCCACCACCCTCAATGAATACCAGAAATACTTCGAGAAAGACAAGGCCCTGGAACGGCGTTTTCAGGTTGTAATGGTTGATGAACCCGGCAGGGAGGACTCAATATCAATACTCCGTGGCATCAGGGAAAAATATGAAACCCACCACAAGGTCATTATTCGTGACGAGGCTATAATAGCTGCAGTCGACCTGTCGACACGTTATATCACCGACAGGTTTTTGCCCGACAAAGCCATCGACCTCATCGACGAAGCGGCTTCGAGGCTGAGGCTGCAGATGAATTCGGTACCTGATGAGATAGATGAGGTTACAAGGGCTATCACCCGCCTTGAGATAGAGAGGGAAGCGATCAGACGTGATGAAGACAAGGTAAAGGAGAACGAAATATCAGCTGAACTTGCTGAACTTCAGTCCAGAAAAGATGAGCTTACCGCAGCCTGGAAGGGTGAGAAGGAAATGATTGAAAAGGTCCAGGAAAAGAAGGAAGAAGCAGAGTCGCTCAGGTTCGAAGCAGACGAAGCCGAACGAAGGGGCGACTATGGCAAGGTTGCCGAGATACGCTATGGAAAGATAATCGGACTGGAAAAGGAAATAGAGCTACTTAAGGAGCAGATAAACAGGAAAAGGAGCAAGGGTTCGCTGGTACAGGAGGAGGTGAGGTCGGAAGATATTGCTGAAGTAGTTGCAAAATGGACAGGTATCCCGGTATCCAGGATGCTTGAAAGTGAAAAGGAAAAGCTTTTGCGTCTCGAGGAAGAGCTTCACAGGAGGGTGGTTGGCCAGGACGAGGCGATCAGGGCAGTTTCGGACGCTGTAAGGCGGTCGAGAGCCGGCCTTCAGGACGCAAAAAGGCCTGTTGGCTCATTTATCTTCCTGGGAACGACCGGGGTTGGAAAAACAGAGCTGGCCAGAGCCCTTGCTGAGTTTCTTTTCAATGACGAGAACCTGATGACACGGATAGATATGTCGGAATACCAGGAACGTCATTCTGTTTCGAGACTGATTGGAGCGCCTCCCGGATATATTGGCTATGAGGAAGGAGGCCAGCTTACAGAAGCAGTGAGGCATAAACCCTACTCCGTTGTGCTTCTCGATGAGATAGAAAAAGCTCATCCTGACCTGTTCAACCTTCTTCTGCAGGTTCTCGACGAAGGTCGACTGACCGACAACAAGGGCCGCACAATAAACTTCAGGAACGTAATTATCATAATGACATCAAACCTCGGTTCAGATCTGATACGCGACAGGATGGATAAATGGAATAACAATATGCCTGAAAAAGAGTCAGAAGCTCTTCGCAGGGAGTTATTCATGATGCTGAGAAGGTCGCTCAGACCTGAATTCCTTAACAGGGTGGATGAGATTGTTATGTTTAGCCCGCTTAGCATAGAACAGATCAGGGAGATTGTCATCATCCAGCTGAACTATGTAAGGAAGGCACTCTCAAACAGCAATCTGAACCTCGAGGTCTCAGATGACGCCATCGACTGGCTTGCTACAAACGGTTATGATCCTCAGTCCGGGGCACGTCCTGTCAAGCGACTGATCCAGAAGGCGATAATAAATGAATTGTCAAAGGAGATAATATCCGGAAAAATACCGAGGGAGAGCACTGTGACTGTAACTGTTGAAAATGACAGGCTGGTTTTCGGGAACCTCAGGGATTCATAAAAACAGGCAGCTTTGCCCGGTGTCCTTTGTTCTTACCTGAATGATCTCATGCAGGCATTCATGTCGTCATATATCTCGAAAATGGTATGGAGATGCAGGGTATGGAACAATTCCGTGGCTCTTGGCTCCGGGTTGGCAAATTTAAGTACTCCAAAATTTCCTTTGGCTGCCTTGTGAAGTGAAAGGAAGCAGGCGAAGCCTGAACTATCGATGTATTCCACCCCTTTCAGGTCGATGATCACTCTGGCTCCAGGCGTATCAAAAACCGAGCTTACCCCTTCCTTGATTTCATCAATGGTGATTGCATTTATCCTCTTGACAGCGAAAGTGATAATTTCGATTTTATCTCTTTTTTCTATGTTGATCATGTCTGTCATAGCTATCGGTTCTTCACCATTTCATCAAGTTCCACAAGTGCATGTGTGGTTTCATCCTCAAAGCGCAGGATATAGGCTTCATACTTTTCAGTGTTTTTCCTTTCCTTCGCTTCGAGTTCAAAAGTCTTGAGCATATTGGCAAGACTGTCCATGCCCATTATGGCAACCGACGATTTAGCCTTGTGTGCAAGATCGCCCAGTGCCTTGTAATCGCCTTCTTCGTAAAGCGCCTTCAACTCGCTGTTGAACTCCAGAACCTGGTCGCGAAACATGCCGATGAGTTCCCTGAGCAGGTCGGAATCACCGCCTGCTACCATTTCGAGGTATTCGGTGTTGATGTATTTGAAATCCATGATATGCTGGTTCTTTAAACTTTTATCAGAACTTAATATATAACAGATTCAGGAGGATTTTATTTTACCTGATCAGGCTATCTTTTTACGGGGGCAACGGTTAATATAGTGTTGAATAATCCTTTTTGAGTTATAAAATATATTCTATTTTTATCAGTTAATACTTCGGGCCGCCTGTTCCTTATTTCAGGAGGCGATACGAATAATTATACAAAACCCTCCACTGATGAAGAATACAGTCTTTACAAAATTTCATGAGGAAGCCGGAGCCAGGATGGTTCCTTTTGCAGGTTTTAATATGCCGGTTGAATATACCGGGATAAATGAGGAGCACATTTCCGTTCGTCAGGGTGTGGGTGTGTTTGATGTCTCTCACATGGGCGAGTTCTGGGTTTCGGGTCCGTCAGCTCTGAAATACCTGCAGTATATAACCTCGAATGATGTTTCCGCCCTGTGGGACGGGAAGGTGCAATACTCCTGCTTCCCTAACGGGAGAGGTGGTATCGTGGACGATCTGCTTGTTTACAGGTTTAGTCAGGACAAATATCTTCTGGTCGTGAACGCGGCAAATATTGAAAAGGACTGGACCTGGTGCGTGAAAAATGCTGAAAAGTTCGGAATCGAACCAGGAAAGGATCTAATCAATGCTTCGGACGATATTGCACAGCTAGCCATTCAGGGACCGCTTGCGATGAGGATTGTGCAGAAGCTTACTTCCTCGCCGGTGATGGAAATGGAGAATTACTTCTTCCGTATCATCGAGTTTGCAGGAATCAGGGACGTTATCTTTTCCACCACCGGGTATACAGGTGAACCCGGTTGTGAGGTTTATGTAAGGAATGAAGAAGCGCCCCGATTGTGGAACGCTTTATTTGAAGCAGGAAGGGAATTCGGAATAAAACCTGCAGGACTTGGCGCCAGGGATACGCTCAGGCTTGAAATGGGATACTGCCTTTATGGTCACGATATCGACGATACCACATCACCGATTGAGGCAGGTCTGGGCTGGATAACAAAATTTGCTCCCGGGAAGGACTTTATCGACAGGGAATTGCTCCTGAAGCAGAAAGAAGAAGGGGTAAGCCGCAGGCTGAAGGGATTTGTAATGATCGACCGGGGTATTCCCCGCCAGCACTATGAGGTGGTGGATGCAGACGGTAATATTATCGGAGAGGTTACTTCAGGGACTATGTCGCCGATGTTAAAGCAGGGAATAGGCATGGCTTACCTTCAGAAGGGATTCTGGAAACCAGACACCGAAATATTTATTAGGATCAGAAATAAAGATTTGAAAGCCAGAGTTGTAAATCCTCCTTTCTATAGTAAAGGTTAAGTTGTCTGTTTTAATGTATAAACTGAATCTCGAGACATGTTTTTCACCTGCCCTTTATGAGCCTGAAAGGCATGTCGGTTCAATAGTTGTGGTAATTGATATTTTGCGTGCCACTTCTGCAATCTGCACCGCTTTCGAACATGGTGTTGAGACAATTATCCCCGTGTCGACGGTTGATGAAGCCAGGGAATACAAGAATAAAGGTTTTCTGGTGGCTGCCGAGCGGGATGGTTATGTACTCGATTTTGCCGATTTTGGAAACTCGCCTTTTAACTTTACCCCGGAGAAGGTTGAAGGAAAAACAATTGTCTACAGTACAACCAATGGAACGGGAATTATTTCACTGGCAGCTTCAGCTGATTCCATTTTAATAGGATCATTCCTGAACATCAGTGCAGTGGTCCGCAGGATAAGGACTCAAAATAAAAATGTAGTATTGTTCTGTTCCGGATGGAAAAACCGCTTTAATCTTGAGGATACTTTGTGTGCCGGGGCAATGGCGCAGATGCTTTTATCGGGCCGGGCTTATACCACTTCATGCGATTCAACCCATGCTGCTATCGATCTCTGGTCGCTGGCATCCTCCGATCTTATAGGATATGTCGAAAAAGTAGGACAGAGGTCGCGGCTCAGGGATAAAGGCCTCGACGACTGCATACCATTCTGTCTTGGGATGGATTTCACTGCCAGGGTCCCTTTTTACCGGGATGGTTCCCTGGTGTCGGCCGAAGTGCTCTGAACCCAGAGGCCGGACAAAAACTTTCTTGAACTATATCATTGGTTATTAATGCATAAGCGAAGATGTCCAATACGTTTGCAATTCTAACCTTGCCAATACCGAAATTTCCTTAAATTTGTATTAACAGCAATTTCGACAGAACTAACCTTTAAACCAAGCTTCGAGTATGAAAAAACATAACTTTTACGCCGGTCCTTCAATACTTCCGCAATACACTCTTGATAAAACAGTTGAAGGCATCAGGGATTTTGCGGGATCAGGTCTTTCGGTTCTTGAGATCTCACACAGGAGCAAGGAGTTTGTAGCCTGCATGAACGATACTATGGCGCTTGTAAAGGAACTGCTTGATGTTCCTGAAGGCTATAAGATCATTTTCCTCGGGGGCGGCGCCAGTCTTCAGTTCACAATGCTTCCAATGAACATGATGAATTCAAAGTCGGCCTATCTTAACACTGGTGAATGGGCGGGTAAAGCATTGAAAGAAGCCAGGTTCTATGGTGAAGCCGTGGAGGTAGCATCTTCAAAAGACAAGCTGTTCAACTACATACCAAAGAATTATGTTGTTCCGGCCGATGCCGACTATTTTCATGTAACAACAAACAATACAATATATGGTACAGAACTGAGAAAGGACCCGGATGTAAGCGTCCCTCTTGTTGCCGACATGTCATCGGATATCTTCAGCCGTCCGGTTGACGTTTCCAAATATTCAATTATCTATGCCGGAGCACAGAAAAATCTCGCCCCTGCCGGTGTTACCCTTATTATTATAAAGGAAGATGCACTGGGCAAGGTTTCGAGACCAATCCCGACAATTCTCGATTACCGTACTCACATTAAAGCTGAGTCGATGTTCAATACACCGCCTGTATTTGCCGTTTTCGCAGCACAGCAAACCCTTCGCTGGCTTAAGGAACTCGGTGGTGTCAGAGCTATTCAGAAGATTAACATTGAAAAGGCCGCACTTCTCTATGACGAGATTGACAGGAATAAACTTTTTGTTCCTACGATAAAGGATCCGGAGGACAGGTCGTTGATGAATATCTGCTTTATAATGGCTGATGAATACAAGGAACTGGAGCAGGGATTTTCCGATTTTGCAAAGTCGAAGGGTATTGTTGGTATCGCAGGCCATCGTTCGGTGGGTGGTTTCCGTGCCTCCACCTATAATGCATTACCCATTGAAAGCGTTAAAGCGCTTGTCGATGCAATGAAGGAGTTTGAAGCCAGATCATAATTGTGATTATCATTGGGTCCATATGACCAAAAATATTAAAACCCATGAAAATACTGGTCGCAACAGAGAAACCTTTTGCCAGGGTGGCGGTCGAACAGATAAGGGAGATAGTCACCGGCAGCGGACACGAATTTGCTTTGCTCGAGAACTATAAAAGTCAGGGAGAGCTGCTTTCAGCAGTAAAGGATGTCAATGCTCTTATTGTCAGAAGTGACCTGGTCACTCCGGAAGTAGTCGCATCGGCGCCTGAACTGAAAATTGTGGTAAGGGCAGGTGCCGGTTACGACAATCTCGATCTTCCTTCACTCACAGCCAGAGGTATAGTGGCGATGAATACCCCCGGACAAAATGCAAATGCAGTTGCAGAACTGGTGTTCGCCATGCTTTTGTACCATGCCAGGGGAGGCTTTGCCGGAAAAACAGGGATTGAACTAAGAGGCAGGACACTGGGAATACATGCTTTTGGAAATGTAGGAAGGAATGTCGCCCAGATAAGCAGGGGATTTGGAATGGAGGTATATGCTTACGACCCCTTTGTAAGTCCTGATGTAATTACTGCCGCCGGAGCAAAGGTATGCTCAAACGTCAGGGAGCTTTATTCACTCTGCCGGTGCGTCTCCATTCATCTGCCTGCCAACAGCGAAACCATACGGTCCATAGGATTTGACCTGATGATGAGCATGCCTCCTGATTCAATACTTGTCAATACCGCAAGGAAGGAAGTGATAAATGAAGATGAGTTACTCAGGGTTTTTGAAGACAGGAAGGATTTTTTCTACATCGCCGACCTGGAACCGGAATGCAAGACCGTTCTGGAAGAAAGATTCGGAGACAGAATTCTCTTCACCGCGAAAAAAATGGGGGCGCAGACTGAAGAAGCGAATATCAACGCAGGACTTGCAGCAGCAAGGCAGATTGTTGATTACTTCAAAACAGGAAACGAAAAGTTCAGGCTTAACAAATAATCTTATATATTTTTGAATGGCTGTTGTGAAACCTTTCAGGGGGCTCCGTCCTCCTGTGTCGATTGTAAGTGATCTGGCCTGTCTTCCGTATGATGTAATGAATACTGAGGAAGCCCGGCTTATGGCGGAAGGCAAGGACTGTTCGCTTCTTCATATCACAAGGTCGGAAATCGACCTTCCACACGAAACGGATGTCCATTCCGAAGCAGTTTATGAAAAGTCGGTCAGCAATTTCGCACTCTGGAGAAAAAAAGGCTGGCTTGTTCAGGATGAACAACCGCACTTCTATATATATGCCCAGACCATGAAGGGCCGAACCCAGTTTGGAATTGTCGGCTGTGCCTCGGTTGATGATTATCTCAACGGAGTGATAAGGAAACATGAACTTACCCGGCCCGACAAGGAACAGGACAGGATGGTCCATGTAAGGGTCAATAATGCCAATATTGAACCTGTCTTTTTTGCCTATCCTGCAGTTAAGCAGATTGATGAGATTGTGGAGTCGATAACAACTTCGGAGAAGCCCGAATATGATTTTACAGCCGATGACGGTTTCGGTCATAAATTCTGGGTGGTGAGAGACAGGGAAACAAACCTCAGGATAGAAAAGCTATTTGCCGAAAAAGTGCCGTTTACATATGTTGCCGACGGGCACCACCGAACCGCGGCGGCCGCCCTGGTAGGTAAGGAAAAACGCGAAAACAATCCTCGCCACAACGGGAATGAGGAATATAACTATTTCATGGCAGTTCATTTTCCCGACAACCATCTCAGAATTCTCGATTATAACAGGACTGTCAAAGACCTTAACGGACTTTCCGAACAGGAATTTCTGGCGAGACTCGAACAGGGATTTGTTATTAAGGAAAAAGGGACCAGAATTTACAGGCCGCGAAAGCTTCACAATTTATCAATGTACCTTGGCGGGAAATGGTACGGACTTACTGCACGTCCCGAAACCTATGACGACAATGATCCCATTGGAGCGCTCGACGTGACAATTCTTACAAACCAGGTACTTATGCCGATCCTCGATATTCAGGATCTCAGGCGTTCCAAAAGGATCGATTTTGTGGGAGGTATAAGGGGACTCGGAGAACTGGTAAAGAGAGTCGACAGCGGAGAAATGAAGGTGGCATTTGCACTTTACCCGGTTTCAATGAAACAGCTTATTACAATAGCGGATTCCGGAAACATCATGCCTCCCAAAACAACATGGTTCGAACCCAAACTGAGAAGCGGACTGGTGATCCATCTTCTGGGATGAAGGAAGTTTGTTTCACCCGGCTTTGTCCCCATTTTCAGGGAGTTTTGTCCGGGATGCCGTAAATAAATAATAATGGATGATATAGCTTCAAATATCCGGAACCTCCGTCATCGGGTGCCGCCTGATGTTAAAATTGTGGCTGTTTCCAAGACCAAACCGGTCTCCGCGATAATGGAAGCATATAACGCAGGTCAAAGGCTGTTCGGTGAGAACAGGGTTCAGGAATTGCTTCAGAAAAAAGACCAGCTTCCTTCAGATATAAGCTGGCACCTGATAGGCCACTTGCAGTCTAACAAAGTAAGATCAGTAGTTCCCTTCATTTCAATGATCCAGTCTGTCGACAGCAGGAAACTGCTGAGAGTCATTAATGATGAAGCAGCAAGGACGGGCAGGATAATTGACTGCCTGCTTCAGATTTATATAGCTGAGGAAGAAACAAAATACGGCTTCACTGCTGACGAAGCTGCCGGAACACTCGACTCGGAAGAATTTCGTTCGATGCGGTCAGTGAGAATCTGCGGGGTGATGGGAATGGCAACCTTTACAGATGATGAAGTGCAGGTCAGGAAGGAATTCAGGTTTCTGGCTGATAGTTTCAAATGGCTTAAAGACCGTTTTTTCACAGATGATGAATCGTTCAGGGAGATTTCCATGGGTATGTCGGGCGATTATACTACAGCAATAGGAGAGGGAAGTACCATGGTAAGAATCGGGAGTCTGATTTTCGGAAGCAGAAGCAGATAAGCGTTTATTTTGTTAATTTTAGGTTTTCAACCCGGCTTACGGGCCGGTATGATCGTTAAAAATCAACTCATTCGGGAATATATGGAAAAACTTAACACAAACTACCTCGGACTTACGCTCAGAAGTCCTCTGATAGTAAGCAGCAGCCGTCTGACCTCGACTCTCGGACACCTTAAGGAAGCTGAGGAAAACGGCGCCGGAGCTGTAGTTCTTAAATCACTGTTTGAAGAGCAGATAAATTATTATGTTCACGCGGTTTCATCCGAATCAGACTACCCTGAAGCTGAAGATTATATCTCGAATTATGTCCATTCAAACTCGGTCGAGAACTACCTTGAGATGATAAGACAGGCTAAGAAGAATCTTAGCATCCCTGTTATTCCAAGTATAAACTGTTATACAGCCAAAGGCTGGACAGGATTTGCCAGGAATATTGCCGAGGCAGGCGCAGATGCCCTTGAAATAAACGTTTTCTTTCTGCCTGTCGACAGGAAAAAAACATCAGCCGAATCTGAAAAACTTTATTTTGAGTTGATTGAGAATCTTAAAAAGGTTGTTAAAATTCCTGTTGTGCTCAAGATTGGCTTCAGATTTTCGAATATCCTGTACATGTTCGATCAGTTCTACAACAGGGGGGTTAATGGCGTTGTGATGTTCAACAGGTTCTATGAACCGGATATAAATATTGACAATCTGGAAATTATGCCGGCAGCGGTGTTAAGCAACGAGTTAGAGCGCCGTTATGTCCTGAGATGGGTTGCAATGGCAAGCGCCCAGAAGCTGAAGATCGACATTTCAGCTTCCACGGGGGTTCATTCCGGACAGGATGCAGTGAAGTATATTCTGGCGGGGGCCAATACGGTTCAGGTTTGTTCGGTACTGTACAATAAGGGTATTTCTTACCTTAAAAAGATGAATGAGCAGATTGCCGGATGGATGGATGCAAAAGGATTCGGAAGCATCGATCAATTCAGGGGAAAGGTAAATTATGCAAATTATGACAAGCCGGGCGCTTTTGAAAGGACTCAGTTCATGAAATATTTCTCTTCGTACGAATAGAAAGTGAAATTCCCGGGCTTCCTCTGATGCAGGACCAGGGCCTGAGGAATAAGGAATCAATCCTCATCAGTCTGTTCAAGGAAGTACAGCAGTTCCATTGCCAGGGCTGTTTTTTCGCCCGACACTCCTGAGGCATTTTTCTTCAGCTGTCCGACAAGCGCTGCCTTTTCAGCCTTTGTCAGATGTCCGGATGATGATTCGATAACGGTGAAGCATTCAATGGCTGTGGCGAAATCTCCGCTTACGAACAGTTCGGCAAAATCGCTCACAAATCCCGAATAATCGAGACCCGACTGCCAGCATGAGGCTACAAGCATGGCCCTGGTGCTGTCTGAATGATTTTTATTTATCTCTTCTATGACTTCCACGCACGAAGCCTGATCCTTCAGGTCATTGAGAAATTCCCGGATCAATCCCATAACCTTTTGATCAGTGCCTGATTCATAATGAGAAACGAGAATCTCAATCACTCCCCGAATCGGAGATTCTTCGCGGAGATTCTTTATAGCCTCATCTATCTTAACAAAGTTACCTCCGGTTAAAATATGTTCAAGTTCTTTGCGTTTATTCTGTGGGCTGTTCATTTTTAATCGTTTGATGCAAAGTTAGAAATCGGTTGGAAGCTTACAGCCAGTATGGGCAATTATTTATGGAACAAACTATTTCTAAACTGGAAAGGAATTAAAACTTACCTTATTATGAAGCGACTTCTTATTATAAGCAACAGTATTTTTGCATTTGGTGTCTTTGCGGCATTGATGCTCTC
>JAKLIJ010000211.1 GCA_022709665.1 Bacteroidota bacterium | reverse complement strand
ACCATCTGAGGCTTGTATTTCCCTCCCAGAAGCTGGTTACCCTGTTCCATGCATTCCAATATCCCGTCATAACTTATATTCTGAATTGCATCATGACCGATGCCGGCCCAGACTCCTTTCTCGAACAGGGGCTCAGGTCCGGTAAGCGGAGTGCGGAGCCAGCCAAGCTTGTTGCTGATGATGACATCCTCAGGCGGAACTTCAAGATCACACAGGATGGTCCCGAGCTTTTCAAGAGCAAGTCCGGCGCCGTACTTCCCTGCACTGTCGAAAACAACAGGTTTCGCGACATGCCGCAGGCATTCACTTACAATGGATTTTTTTGTCTCATCGCTTAATGCCGAATAAAGGTTGCCGAGAGCGCTGGTACCAAATATCACGGCAGGGATTGAGATACCTGTATTTCCAACCGGTCTGTGTTCCATCAGCCTTCTTTGAGCACAAGATAAAAAACTTTGTGAATATTAACTGCCTGTTCCCTTCGGTAAAGCTCATTCTGAAATTTTGTCAACCCGTTTACGGGTGAGCCCGGTGCAGCCCGAATCAGTTTGCTCACCACCGGGCCGGGGCAGACAAATTAATAAGATGGCGCCCCGTGACTTTAGCTTTTCATTTCAAAGAGATCTTTGAAGCTCATTTTTACGCATTAATCATATAACAATTAAATAGTTAAATTATATTTGTTAACTTGAGCGAAGGGAATAAGCAATTTTATGTTATGATGAATATTTCTACTTTTGCAATTTTTAATGAAAGCTATGATTCCAACCAGGACCTTTGATTACCTCGACATCCTGAAGGAAAAATTTCCGAAGGATGATATTTTTGCGAAAATAGTCGACGGAAAATGGGTTAAGATAAGTGTCGATGAGTACATAGAAAACTCGTGGAACACCGCCGGCGGACTTCTTGCCAAAGGATACCGGCCCGGAGACAAGATTGCTGTGGTCTGCAACAACCGGCCTGAATGGAATTACCTCGACATGGGCTGCACTCTTGCCCGGCTGATCTTCGTTCCGGTTTACACCACTCTCAGTGAAAGGGAGTTCCTGCATGTATTCAATCACAGCGATTCAAAAATGATAGTGTTTGGAGGCAGGTCGCTCTACAACAAACTTAATCCGCTGATCGAAAAAATGGACCATCCTGCCGAAGTGATGACTATAGACGATTGCGGCTGCAGCTTCAGTTTCGGTGATCTTGTTGCTCTTGGAAAGGAGAACCGGGAAAAATTCAATCCGGTGATTGAACTCAACAAAAAGGAGATCCATCCCGATGATGTGGCAACAATAATTTATACTTCAGGAACCACTGGCGAGTCGAAAGGTGTGATGCTTACCCACAGGAATCTTACCTTCGACACCAACGGGCATGCCATAAGGCAGACAGCCGGACCCAGGCACAAGATGCTCAGCTTCCTCCCTCTTTGCCATGCCTATGAAAGGACAATGAACTACGAGTTCCAGCAGCTTGGAATAAGTATCTATTATGCCGAAAGCCTTTCCACAATAGCAAGGGATC
>JAKLIJ010000210.1 GCA_022709665.1 Bacteroidota bacterium | reverse complement strand
TTAATTCACCGGTTTCCGTGTCGGCCAGCGGGCCAAAGTACGGGACTGACATTTTCCCGGTATATGTTCCTGTAATGGAAAGGCAAACGTCTTTTACAAAATCCCAGTCCACGTTGAAGTAACCATAATCCGCCGGAGTCCTGAAGAAGTCCCGTGCACTGAATTCCTGTTCTGCATCATATCTGCTCGATTGCAGGGTAAAACCGGCAATCATGGAAAAGTCCCTGAGGGGTTTGACTTTCAGTTCGGCGTTAAGCCCTTTGACCACTGCACCGTCTTCTGCATTCTTCCTGGTGTACACTACTTTACCATTTTCATCCGGTATCCCTATCTCGTTTACGAAAGGATCGGCAAGCCGTGTATAAAATCCTTCGATCAGCAGTCCTGTCGATACATTACCTATCAGAGTGTTGAAATCAAGGGAGGCCATGTAACTGTGGCTGGTTTCCTGTTTAAGGTCCGGATCATTTATGTTTATTACCTGACGGGCGCCGGATGTCTCTATATGAAGGTCCTCATCGAAGATCTGGGGAGCCCTGTATCCCTGGGAATAACTCATCCTGGCCTGAAGTGACGGAAGCAATTCATACATCAGGCTTATCCTTGGACTGAATACGCTCCCGGTTTTCGATTCATTGTTTCTGGCTTTGTCGGTGATCCTGTAATGATCGATACGGCCGCCAAGCCCGATCTTTAGTCTGTTGAGTTTAAGGTCGTACTGGAGGAAAGCTCCGGATGTGGCCGATTTCTGTTCAGCTATAGTTGTATTGCCGGTATGAGGTATGCTGATGATTGAATCATTTTCTATTACTGCATTAGGGTAGTCGGGATATCCAAGTTTTTCATCCTTAAGGGAACCACCGGTGTTTTCGATACCGGCTATCAGAGTCGATTTACCCAGAACTGCCTTGTATTGAATTCCGGTATTGTAAGTCAGATCCCCGGATCTGCCGTAATCGCCCAGCGACCTGTTGGCCCCGTAGTACGAATCCCGCATCAGGCTCTGGGCCGAAGCGAATATGGTTAAGAGGTCATAATCTCTAAGGTATTGTTCAAAGGTCAGGGCCCCCGTTTTTATATCGTGCTTAACAGCTTCCGCAACATCTCTTTCATGTAACGGGTAATCCTGCCTGTTGCCCCCGTCTCTTTCTTCCTTTATGTTGAAAAAATCGATGGCTAACTTGTTCCTGAAACCGAATCTGTGAAAAAACCTTGTCCCGATTGTCTGATTGCTCATCGGGGCTATCTCGGAAAAGGTGTCATTATTTGCATCGAAAGACTTTCTTTCACGGGTGAATCCGTACAGGGATATTCCTGTTTTGCTGTCGTCCGAAATAAGTGTAGTATTCAGGTTGATACTGTAATCGGGAGCTATTCCTCCCGAGCCGCTGACTCCGACACCGGTAAGATTTGTGGTAAAGCCGGCCTCGTATGAGTTGGATATTGACTCCGACAGTATGATATTTATTACACCTGCAATTGCATTGCTGCCATATAATGCCGAGCCGCCTCCCCTCACAACTTCAATGCGTT
>JAKLIJ010000021.1 GCA_022709665.1 Bacteroidota bacterium | reverse complement strand
CCTCTTCCTGCACAATGTTGAAAAACTGTGCCAGATTCCTGTTGCCTGTCTCAAAGTCAAAAATCCCCTCCTGCTGCTCATGGTAATTCCACATGATGTACACACTTATTGTGTTACAGCCCATTGCCTTTGCCATCTGGATCCTGTGACGCCAGTAATCTGCCGGGATCCTCGAAGGATGCAACTCGCCGCTTATTATCTGGAACGGGTTTCCATCAAGTAAAAACTCATTTGTTCCCAGAGCAAAGGTTTGCTTCGTTTTTGACTTCTGCGAAAATCCTGACACTGTTATAAGAATAACAGAAAGACCTATCAGTAAAATTCTTCGTAGCATAGTTATTTTTTTTATTTCGTAAGTATAATTGCCGTTCTCTGTGAATACTTATCCGTTTTGACCCCTAAGATATAGAATCCTGCCGGAAGTCCTTCAGATGTAAGGTCAATTAGCCCCGGATTTCCTATTTCAAGCCTTTTCATCAGCTTGCCTGCTGCTGAATGAATTTCAACGTCCATTTCTTCGAGAATTTCATCAGTAAACAGATGAACCGTAACAATTCCGGTGGTGGGATTCGGATATACAATAACTGATCCTTCAGGAGTCGGTTCAACCGGAACTTCCGGAGTCATTAAATTGTCAGCAAACGGATTGCCGTCCTTCTGAACCGAAAGTACCCAGTATGAATGATCACCCGGATCGCCAACAGGATTGATAGCTGCCGAAGCCATCGAATATCCGTCTCCGTCGGCCCCTTCAGGCCATGGAGAAGAATCTTCATAGATAAACCTTATTATTTCAGACCCGTTCCTGTCCTTTACAAGTATTTCCTCTCCGGCATTGGAAAGATTTCCTTCGTAATTGCCGGAGGGTAGCATGCCGTAACGGCTGAAGAACTTTGAAGGCTTGGATGCGACTACAAAAAACTGTTTCGGAGGAAGAAGAAAATTTTCAGGGAATCTGAAATGAACTGCCGAGTCAATCTCGAGTCCGCCGAGATTTATTGAGTGATTCCCAGTATTTTTAAATTCAATGAACTCGAGATCCTTACCCGATAATGTATCGTAACCTGTAATAATATCCGGAGGATGAAAATTAAGCTCCGTTATCTTAAGCCCGCTGTAATCTTCAGGTTGCTTAATGAAATTTGCCTGGACAATAGCGCTCCATTCGCCCGAAGAAAGGATCCTCGCTCTGATCATGGTCGACTCGTCAATCTCCATGCTGACTTTATCGAGCGAAAAGGCTACCCCCTTGTTTACTCCTCCTCCTATCTTCCTCGGATCGGATCCGTCGAGAGTATAGTATATGGTTCCAGCCGGATTGGGATTCCTGATAGTAACCTGCATCGATCCGTTAATCACATTTCCGTTCTCACGGATAATTCCACTCTCATTGCTTATCAGCGGGGCCTTGATCAGCGGATAAAGCCCTGCCTGCTTCAGCTGGTTTATTACAATCCGGGTCCGATCAGGAATGAACCTGTTTCTTATTTTAATAATTTCCGGAATCCAGTTCTTGTCTTTTGTATATGGGGTACCCGACCGTCGCGCATCTCCCCATCTGGCCGACTCTGCCACAACTGCAATATCTGCTTCACTGATCCTTTTTTCAAGCCTGTCAAGTGCTTTAACCGGTGCAAACACTCCGGTATCGGAAAAGTGTCTCCAGGCCCTGTCGGCAAAACGAATACGGTATTCGGGATTATCTGAAAGCCTGAAATGGATCCATTGGGGATGAAACCTGGTTATGTCGCTTACCTCCATGCGGAGTGCGTCTGTTCTGGTTCCGATATTCACCCTGTCTTCAAACAGTCCTATGCCCGGGCTGTGAGCCTCATCAAACAACGAATGCTCGGCATCATGGACAAAGAACTTAAATCCTTCCGACTTATCATTCCGGTCATCAATCGCATAGAAGTTATTTGCCTTTTTATTCTGCATGAAAACAGCTGTGGGGGAATCAAAGTTACCGGTATAAAAAATGACCGACATAAAATCAATCAGGTTATCGAGATCAAGCTTTACCTCTCCGCCTTTGACAGGCTTCCCCCAGGCATCTTTCCCTTCGACACCGAAATAATCTGCATTTGAAGAGAATCCCTTAATACACAAATTGTAAAGCGCCCTCCATGAATCGAGCGTTCCGTCGGTGGCCTCCACAAGGTAACCATTCTCGGTGTTTACCTTTATCACGTCATAATCGTCCTCGCTTCCTCCAAAATACGACTGGCCGTATCTTGCTTCCGATCGTTCCTGCGACTGGAACAGGCCCCAGTACATACCGTTGAGATAAAGATGATAATACCTGCTCCGTGTGTAAGGCTGACCCATGTCGCGCTGGGTATCACGCGAAAAAACCTCCCTGACCATTGAATTATTTGACTGGCCATTGCTCCAGGAATAATTCTGTTCTGCCCTCAGGTCGATCTTGTCAAACACATCAACTCCTTCATCTCCGAAAAGGGGATATCTGAGCTTGTCGTATCCATATTTCTCTCTGAAGAAGAGACGGAAGGCATGTTTCGGAAATTCGTCATTACGGCTGTAACCTCCGCGGATCCTTAATCCGGCATTTATGCTGAAGCCCTCCTGTCCATCGGGGTAAATGAGCTCGACACTGCATTCCCTTTCCCATCCCAGACCGTGTCCTGCTGCATTCACATATATCCCTGAAGCCGGATCAAAGAGGTTACGGTTGTCAGTCACAATTGAAACCGATGGTATCCCAAGAAGGGAACCGGTCAGCTGAGGAGAATATAAAGGATCCTCCGCCACTTCGGGATCCATTTCAAGATCAATGAGCTGCCCGTTAATGTTGTTTGAAGGCCAGTTACTCCCCGGCCATTTCTGAGTCCTTACTTTTTCGGGAAAAATATAAGTCCGTGTTGATGACATTGCCGGCTTCATTCCAGGCCTTGATGCTGAAGCCCTTACTGTAACGGATGGTACAGCAGGCCGTCCTTCGGTGCTTTCCGGATCAATCAGTATCACTGCAGGATTGGGAACACTGAATGATGTTGCTGAATTCTGCGGGTTACTGCCGTCAAGGGTGTAAGTTATTTCAAGTGCCGGATCAGGTGATGATACTGAAAGGCTGAAAGGAGAATCATAAAATCCGGATTTCACTGAAAAATCAAGTCCCAGTGTATCCGTAAGCTGGGGCAGGCTTATCTCAGCATGGATTTCAAAATCAAGATAAAAGTCTGAGCTGTTCAGACTTACATTAAAACCCTGGATGGCGATGTGGTTTGTTCCGTTTACAAGGTCGACCTCCGTGACATCCAGAGTAAAATATTCACCGGTACCCGATTCATGGTTGGCCGGTGCGACACTGTTGTATGAAGGTATTGCCGGAGAATTGGTCCTCAGCACCTCCGATCCGTTTATCCATACTATAAAACCGTCATCATAATCAACGTTTATCACAAGTTCCTTAAGCAGATCCTTATTCCTGCATTCAAACTCCGACCTGAGATAAAGAGTTGTGTAGCTGTTCTGCATATCAGTCAGTTCAGTTCCACCGGCTCCGTTTCCGTACCTGAATGGAGCCCTTGCCCTGCTCCACGCAGAAAAGTCAAATCCCGGGTCCTTCCACGATCCAGGAAGTGTCGAGGCATCCTTACCCTTCAGATAATAATAATCCGACTGATATGAAAAGTCAATCTGTGCTGATAGATAAGGAGTGAGGATCAAAAAGAACAGCAATAACAGAAACGGCTCCCTTTTATTCAGCTTTCCAGTCATATCTCCCCATTATTTATCTTTTGGCCGGCAGTTCAGATTGCCTGAAAACTATGAAGTTTCCTGTAGTATCCTTCATCGTTTGCCATAAGTTCTGAATGAGTACCCGTTTCGATTATCCTGCCGTTGTCGATCACTACGATAAGATCAGCATGCTGTATGGTCGAAAGACGATGAGCTATTACAACTGAAGTCCTGTTTTTCATAAGGTTAATTATGGCTTCCTGAACGAGTCGTTCTGACTCCGTATCGAGTGCGGACGTAGCCTCGTCGAGAATAAGTATTGGCGGATTTGCCATGATTGCTCTGGCTATGCTTATCCTTTGCCTCTGCCCGCCGCTTAACTTGCTTCCTCCCTCTCCGACTCCCGTCTCATAAGCGTTTTCGGTTTCCATAATGAAATCGTGAGCATTTGATATGCGGGCGGCTTCGCTTACCTTTTCCATATCCGGGTCGGTAACTCCAAAAGCTATGTTGTCCCTGAAAGTCGCGTTGAAAAGTATTGACTGCTGGCTGACAATCCCCATCAGGCTCCTTAGATCCCTGAGCTTTATGTCGCGAACGTCTACGCCATCAATAAGAACCTGGCCTGAGTCCACATCCATGAATCTTGGCAGAAGGTCGGCCATTGTAGATTTTCCCGCTCCCGACTTACCTACAAGAGCTACCGTCTGGCCTTTCTTAATGGTAAGATTGATATCCTTGAGGATTGGTTCATCGTTGTAACCGTACCAGACCGACCTGAATTCTATTGAATCTCTGAATTCACTTACCGGCAGTGCACTGTCTTTTTCAGTGATCTTTTCCTCTGCTTCAAGTATCTCATCTATCCTGTCGATGGAAGCCATCCCTTTCTGGATGCTGAACCATGCCGTGGTAATGTTCTTTGCAGGCTGAAGTATTTGAGAAAATACAACAAGGAAGGCAATAAGCTGCTCCTGTCCCATATGCCCTGACCCTTTAAGAGCCAGAGTACTACCGAAGTACATAAGTACCATCAGAACTATCGTCGACAGAAATTCACTTATCGGTGAAGCAAGATAAGCCTTCCGGGTAACCCTCTTGAATACTTTTGAATATAGCTCGTTGGTCTGTGCAAACTGCTTCTTCATCTTTTCCTCGGCATTGAATCCTTTAACAATTCTTAAGCCCGTGAGCGTTTCCTCCACAACAGAAAGCAGCTTGCCAAGATATTGCTGTCCTACAAATGACGAAGACCTGAGGGTACGGCTGGCCTTTCCTATCAGCCATCCGCTGATGGGAAGCAGAATCAGAGCAAAAAGAGTAAGCTGATAACTTGCCACAAACAGGTAAATGACAAACAAAAGTATATAGAGCGGATCCCTGAACATCATGGTAAGCGACGAAACCACCGATATCTCAATTTCCTGAACATCATTGGATATCCTGGTCATTACATCTCCCTTTCTTGCATCGGAGAAGAAGGAAATCTGAAGACGCAACACCTTGTCGTACATAAGCCTTCGCAGGTCCCTGACCACGGATGCCCTGATAAAAGCCATACTGTTGTTTGCCAGGAAAATGAATCCGTTTTTAAGAAGACTTGCGCCGACAACTATCACACATACAAGCATCAGTGCCCTGAATTCACCATTCCTGTCAATAAAATCATACAGATAGAACCGGGCAGCCTTCCCGAGATAATCCAGATTAAGCTGAAATGCTCCGGGATCGGTGGCAGAGCCGACACGATCGAAAAGTATCTGAAGAAAGGGGATTACAAGAGTGTAGGATACAAGCGCAAACACCGCACTCAGGATATTGTAGATTATATTCCTGACGGCCGACCATTTATATGGTTCTATATACTTTAGAAGAAGCTTTGCTTTGTTCATTTCAGAAACCGGTATAATTAAAAGGCGTTATCCCTTTTAATTCCGATTTCAGGGATTCGCTGATATCAAGATTATCAATGAAGCTTGCTATTGATTCTCTGGTAATCTTCTGGTTAGTGCGGGTAAGCTCAAGCAAAGCTTCATATGGCTTGTGAAATGCTTCCCTTCTCAGGATTGTCTGGATAGCTTCAGCAACTACAGCCCAGTTGTTATCAAGATCGCTGCTGATCTTTTCCCTGTTTACAACCACCCTGTGCAAACCTTTCAACAATGAATTAATGGCTATAACAGTATGTCCGATTGGGACTCCGATATTCCTTAACACAGTGGAGTCGGTAAGATCGCGCTGAAGCCTCGATACCGGGAGTTTTTCGGCCATAAACCCGAATATCGCATTGGCATAACCAAGATTGCCTTCACTGTTTTCAAAATCGATCGGATTAACCTTATGGGGCATTGCTGATGATCCTATTTCACCCTTTCTGATCTTCTGTGTGAAGTACTCAAGCGATATATAGAACCACATATCACGGGCCAGATCAGTAAGGATCACGTTAATTCTGCGAAGGTTATCGAAGAGCGCAGCCAGGTTGTCATAGTGCTCGATCTGGGTTGTGGGGTATGATCTCTGAAGCCCCAGGGCCTCATTAACAAAGCTGTCTGCAAATTCCATCCAGTCGATTTCGGGGAATGCTGCCTTATGAGCATTCATATTACCTGTGGCGCCTCCGAATTTTGCTGACCAGGGTATCTGTCCGAAATACTTCGACTGTTCATCTATCCTTGCAATAAATACCTTTATTTCTTTTCCAAGCCTTGTCGGCGAGGCTGGTTGCCCGTGTGTCCTGGCAAGCATGGGTATATCATTCCATTCCTCCGCCATACCGGCCAGCATCTCCCTTAATTCAAAAAGAAGGGGGAAATAGACCTCTGTCATGGCATCCTTCAGAGACAGAGGGATGGCCGTGTTGTTTATATCCTGTGAAGTCAGGCCAAAATGAATGTATTCCGACCATCTTCCCCACCCTGATTTGAAGAATCTCTCCTTCAGGTAATATTCGACAGCTTTTACATCATGATTGGTTGTCCTTTCCAGTTCCTTTACCCTTTCAGCTTCCGTTGGCGAAAAATCCTCATAAAGAGCCCTGAGAGCCGAATGGTTTTCCTTACCAAAATCAGAAAGCCCCGGCAGCGGTATCTCGCAGAGAGCTATGAAATATTCAATTTCCACCAGCAGCCGGTACTTAATAAGCGCATACTCAGAAAAATACCTGTCGAGCTCCCCGGTTTTGTGCCTGTACCGTCCGTCAATGGGAGAAATGGCTGTAAGATTATTCAATTCCATTCTTTACCTTTTTGGCTGTTCCTAAGTTCCAATTTGATTACAAAAGTACTATTTTCGGGGCTCCAAATTACAAGTAATGGAGAAAATCAGAATATCGGCCGTCAGGTATGCCAACACCTATCCCTTTATTTACGGGTTGACAGAAAGCGGATTTGAATCCAGAGCAGTCATCGAGACAGACCATCCTGCCGTCTGTGCCGAAAAGTTAATAACAGGAAAAGCCGACCTCGGACTTGTTCCCGTAGCGGCAATCCCTCTGATCAAAGAACCTCATATTACAGGAGACTACTGTATTGGCGCCGATGGGAAAGTAAGAACAGTGCAGCTGATGAGCAATTCCAAACCGGAATCTGTTCAAAGGATTTTCCTGGATTACAGATCGAGAACATCCGTCAATCTGATCAGGGTGATAGCCAGAAATTTCTGGAAAAGGGAACCGGAATGGATAAAGACGTCAGAAGAATTTGATTTCCGGTCGGCGGGAAAGAATGAAGCGGTGGTTATTATTGGTGATCAGTGCTTTGAACTTGAAAACAGCTACTGTCACAGTGTCGATCTGGCTGAAGAATGGAAAAATTTCACGGGACTGCCCTTTGTCTTTGCATGCTGGGTCGCTAACCGGATTCTTCCTCAGGATTTCATCTCCGATTTCAGCAAAGCCCTTTCACTGGGAGTAAACAATCTGGACAAAGTCGCTGAACGTTTTCAAAACACAGGAATAATAAGAGGCCCGGCACTTAAGGACTACCTCCGGAACAATATTGATTACATCTTTGACGACCGGAAAAGAAAAGCGGTTGAATTATTTCTGGGATACCTTGGAAAATTATGACCTGAACCTGATCCGTCAGTCATTTTTACAATCCTCCGGATCCCGGAATTCAGGCCTTCATTGTCCTGGAAGGTACCTGGAAACGGAAACCTGTCCAAACAGGATGTTTGGTTTTTAATATTGACGATTTATGATTAACTTTGGTAAAGATATTGCAAGGGACTTTCAATATTAACTTAATTCCGCTATCATGGCAAAAACAATCACATTCAATGAACTCCGGAAGATCAAAGACCAATTGCCCTCCGGTAGTATGAAGAAGATTGCAGAGAAACTTGATCTGCATGAGGAGACTGTCAGAAACTACTTCGGAGGTACAAATTTTAAACATGGACAGTGTGTAGGCGTACATTTTGAGCAGGGTCCGGGAGGCGGAATAGTGACTTTTGACGATACGACAATCCTCGATCTGGCTGAAAGCATGCTTAAATAGAAGCCGGAAAGAGAACCTTTCCCGGGAATTTGCTTCTTATTTCTCTTCAAACTAATGGATATCATGAATACCCCTGGGCTTGCTGAATCTTTATATCAGCAGGCTCTTGAAGTTTTTTTTAATGCCCGCTGGGGCAACAAAAAGCTTTTTTCTCACGATCTGAGCCACCACCGGAGAGTATGGACATTTGCTAAGGAACTGCTTGCCTGTACTGAAAACCGCAACAATCCATATTCAATTGATTTTTACTGCAAAATTCTTATAGCCTGCTACCTTCATGACCTGGGAATGACGGTCACGACCGGAGCGGAACATGGTCGCGAAAGCCGGGATTTAGCGGTAGTATTTCTGTCAGACAGAGGCCTTGATCCTGCCGGATTCACCGATATGCTGGATGCTATTGAAAAACACGACGACAAGGAATATTCTTCCGAAGCAGGCGAAAGAAACAGTATCCTGGTAATCCTTTCTGCGGCCGACGACATGGATGCATTCGGATATACCGGGATTTACCGCTATCTTGAGATTTATACCGAAAGGTGTATTCCACCTGAGAAATTAGGGCAGAGGATCCGAAAGAATGCCTCAAACAGGTTCCGTAACCTGGAAGCAAATTTCGGGAAATGCCCCGGACTGATTGAGAAGCACCGGCAAAGATATCTTATCCTGGATGAGTACTTCAGGGAATTTGAAAAGGAGGCCGGCTTCAGTCAGTGATATCCTCATCGTTGAAAAGCTCAAGCTGCCTGTCGCCGCAATCATCCGTCTCAAGGTTCGAAACACTCACACCCAGCAGCCTGATCCTGCTCCCTTCGAGATCGAGCGATTTTCTTATCTGTGTAACCTCCTCGTGCAATTTCCCGAACGACCGGATATAATCAGTAAGCGTCCTGCTGCGGGTAATCTGCCTGAAATCGGAAAACTTCACCTTTATGGTAACTGTTCTGCCTGTCACTCCGGCATGCTCAATCCTTTCCATTAATTCCTTTTCTACCTTATACAATTCGGCAATAATTTCAAACCGGGTAGTAAGATCCTTTTCATAGGTGAGCTCTGTGCCGATGGACTTTCTTTCTGAATTTACCTCCACCGGACGCTCATCAATGCCCCTGGCAATATCATGGTAGAACCTGCCTGCCTTTCCGAAATTCCTTATTAGCGACAACAGGTCCCACTTTTTTAGATCAGCGCCGTTATGAATACCCAGCTTGTGCATCTTTGCCGCAGTAACCCTGCCTATGCCAAAGAACTTTTCGACCGGCAGTCTTTCTATGAAACCGGCGGCTTCCTCAGGGGGAATCAGATAGCATCCGTCGGGTTTGTCCATGTCGGAAGCGATCTTTGCAAGGAATTTGTTTACAGAAATCCCGGCAGAGGCAGTCAGCCCTGTTTTTTCCTTAATGTCCTTTTTAATCTGCTTCGCGATTACTGTAGCCGAGCCGATTTCTTTCCTGTCGACGGTGACATCGAGAAATGCTTCATCAATCGAAAGAGGCTCCACAAGATCAGTGTATTCCCTGAATATCTCAAATACTTTTTCCGACAGTTCATGGTACCGTTCGAACCTGTGCCTTACAAATATAAGCTCCGGACAAAGTTTCTTTGCGGTAACCGACGGCATGGCCGAATGAACCCCGAACTTCCGGGCTTCATAACTCGCTGCCGCTACAACATGACGAATACCGCTCCCTCCTACTGCAATGGGTTTGCCCCTGAGTTCAGGATTATCGAGCTGCTCGACGGAGGCAAAGAATGCATCCATATCAATATGGATTATCTTTCTCATAGTGATCCGGGAGAAACGTCAGCCATAAAGCTATTAAACAGCAGCACCACGGTTGTGCCTCTGCCTGATGAAATTCCTTATGAAGAATCCCGACAGGATGAGCAGTTCATCGCCGGTATATGACTCTATCAGACCTGAAAAAGCACTTGAATGATATTTGATAAGCGTCCTCCTCTCATCGCTTAAAGACCATCTCGAACAAATAAAATTCTCAAACTTCCATTTATATTCTTTTCCTTCATACAGTACAGTGGTACCGCCTTTTTTCCAGGTGATGAGGATTTTACCGGCATCAATATGCTTCTGAAGATCTGTGATCGTGACCTCATATTTAAAGAATCCCTTCGTCTCAAACTGAAATCGCTTTGCATTCAGTTCCCCCGTCACTTTTCTGGAGAAACCCTCCTTGAACAATTCTCCCTTAAGAATTTCATTCTGATATATTTCAAACTTTCTGCTGAAGAACTTTGTTTTCCAGTGGTAATGGACTTCCATTTATATTTATCTTATTTATGAATTGATTTTCTTCAAAAATACAAAACATACATTTATCCAGGCAATTTATCCCTTCCTTTCAGCCAGGCCACCTTTTGAACCGCGGTATGATCCCTTCCTATTATGTCTCTGTAAAGATCGGGCCGGCGAGCCATGGTGTACCGGTAGCCTCCTGCGTCCTTCAGCTTTTGCCGGGTGATCGTTTCGGTAACGAAACAATCATCAAGTTCCCTGCATTCTGCGACGATCTCTCCAAAGGGATCAATTATCATTGAACATCCGTTTTTAAGCTGATCGTCATCCATACCAACCGGATTTGAAAAGACAACATAGATACCGTTATCGTAGGCACGGGCCGGAAGCCATTTCATAAGCCATTCTCTTCCCTTCGGCCCGTCGAACTCCTTTCGCAAAGCTTCAGGATCGGAGTGCCTGTCAATCCAAAGCTGAGGATCGACGAATCCCGCTCCCGGACGCGGTGAAGGGGTGCACATGGTTACATGCGGCATAAACAGAATTTCCGCTCCAAGCAGGGCTGTTGCCCTTACATTCTCCACCACATTGTTGTCGTAGCAGATCAGAATGCCGCATTTCCATCCTTTCAGGGTAAACACAGTGTAGCGGTTGCCCGGGACTATTGCCGGGTTTATAAAGGGATGGAGCTTGCGGTGCTTTGCCACAATCCCTTCAGGTCCGACACAGATATAAGCCTTGTATATCATTCCCTCATCATCCCTTTCAAAAAGTCCGGCAAGAACATAAATGTTATTCTTCCCGGCAATCTCAGCAAGTCCTTCAACAGAGGGACCATCAGGAATTGGCTCAGCAATTTCAAGAAGCTCAGATTCTGAGAGTTTACCCGCAAAGGTGTAACCTGTGATGGAGCATTCATGAAAGGCGATTGCATCTGCTCCTGCTTCAGCTGCCCGGGCTGAAAGAGAGGCTATGACCGAAAGGTTGTATTCCTTGTCTCCGCTCCTGTTCTCGAATTGAGCAGTTGCGATAATTAGTCGGCTGTTTTTCATCCTTGCATGTCCTGTTAAAAATTCTACATAGCTTCCTGAATAAATGATCATTCCTGTCACAGAAAGAAAAAGCCGGCATTATTGAAATGCCGGCTTTCAAATTACGAATAATTTTTTAATAGCTGTCCCTCTCGAAATAGTGGGTATGCAATAATTCATGTGCCTTATGGCTGTTGGGCTTGCCAAGGAACTCCTTGTAAATGGCAATTACATCGGGGTTATCATGCGATTTGCGCAGAACCATGTGTTCGTCTTCCTCATAGATTGCATTAACACGGTTCTGACGGATCTCCCTGCTTGTAGGTATCGGCTGGCCGCCGCCTCCTATACACCCGCCCGGACAGGCCATAATTTCAACAAAATGATAAGGGGATTTCCCTTCACGGACATCAGCCATCACCTTATTGGCATTTACAAGTCCGTGAGCAATGGCAACCTTCAGTTCAGCTCCTTCAAGAAATTTCCAGTCGTCTGTGCAGCCTTCTATCTTCACAGAAGCTTCCTTGACTCCCTCAAGACCTCTTACAGGAGTGATATTGAGATTATTGAAAGGAACTTCTCTTCCGGTAACCAACTCGTAGGCAGTTCTCAGAGCAGCTTCCATAACACCTCCCGTGGCTCCGAAGATCACTGCCGCTCCGGTTGAGTCTCCCATAATGGAATCATAGTTAGCCGGTTCGAGATTTCTGAAATCAATGCCGGCCTGCTTTATCATAACTGCAAGTTCGCGTGTTGTAAGAACAAAATCGATGTCTTTGTATCCGCTTGCCCTCATCTCCGGCCTGTCGGCTTCATATTTCTTCGCTGTACAGGGCATAATGGATACGGATACCACTTTTGACGGATCTACCTTCTTTTTTTCAGCATAGAAGGTTTTTGCCAGGGCGCCGAACATCTGCTGAGGAGATTTGCAGGTCGAGAGGTTCGGAAGAAACTCGGGATACTTGTGCTCAATGAACTTTATCCATCCGGGAGAACATGATGTGAACATCGGAAACTTTACAGAAGCATCCTTGTCTACAAGAGCTTTCTTCAGCCTTGTAAGAAGCTCTGTACCTTCCTCCATAATTGTCAGGTCGGCGCTGAAATCAGTATCGAGAACAGAATCAAAGCCAATCTGTTTCAGGGCATTAACCATCTTCCCGGTAACCCTTTCTCCCGGATCATAGCCCAGGTCCTCACCCAGCGCCACCCTGACGGCAGGAGCAGTCTGGACTATTACGTACTTCTCAGGATCATAAATAGCATCCCATACCTGGTCGATGTAGGTCTTTTCAATGAGTGCACCCGTAGGACAGCGGTTCACGCACTGTCCGCAGTTGGTGCATATTACATGACTCATCGGTTTATTGTGGAATGATGAAATCTTCTGTTGAGCTCCCTTGTTGGCTACAGCAATGGCTGATATATACTGCAACTCTGAACAGGTCCTGACACAGCGCTGACATCTGATACACTTGCTGTCGTCCTTAGTGAATGAAGGAGAGGAGCGGTCGATAGTGTAGAGATGGTCCTCCACCAGGTCAAGGAAGATATTATCGCCGAAAGCGAACTCGTTGGCAAGGGCCTGAAGTTCACACTTGGTATTCTTATAGCATTTGGTGCAGTCGGAACGGTGCTCTGACAGCAAAAGCTCAACAATATGCCTGCGTGCATTCCTTACTTTAAGTGTATTTGTATTTATTTCCATTCCCTCGGCAACCGGTGTTGCACATGAAGCAACAAGAGTCCTCGCTCCTTTCTGCTCCACCACGCATACCCGGCAATTTCCGGCAACACAAAGATCGGGATGGTTGCATAAGGTAGGTATGTTGATCTTTAATTGTTTCGCAGCATCAAGAACAGTAGTTCCGGCAGGTACTGAAACCTTCTGGTCGTTTATAGTCAGATTTATCATGGTTTTCTGATTTTCTAAGTGAATTAATAAATGATCTCTTCCCTGAAGTTTTCAACAATAGTGCGGAAAGCATTTCCAACCGACTGGCCAAGACCGCATTTTGAAGCGATCTTCATGGTATCGGCCAGTTTTACCAGTTCGTTGAGATAGGTGGATTTCACTTCTCCCTTTTTTACCTTCTCCACACCTTTAAGCAACTGCTGGCAGCCTACCCTGCAGGGAGTGCATTGTCCGCACGATTCTTCAGTAAAAAAATCAAGATAATTATGAAGAACATTATACATAGATCTCGAACTGTTGAAAAGCTTCATTGATCCTCCGGTAGGAACTCCTTCAAAACCGATGATGGTGTTCTCGAATTTTTTTCTGGGCACGCAGAAACCGGAGGCCCCTCCTACCTGTACAGCCTTGGTGTCACCATCTCCGAATTCTTTGACGAATTCCTGCACTGTCATTCCAAGTTCAAGTTCAAATATGCCCGGAGTAGGCGTATCGCCGGATATCGAGAAAACCTTGGAACCCCTCGAGTCCTTGGTTCCCAGCCTCACATATGACTCTGCCCCGTCCCTGATGATCATCATCACAGTAACAAGGGTCTCAACGTTGTTAATAGATGTAGGTTTGCAGAAAACACCCGATGTGGTCGGATAGGGAGGCTTATTCCTTGGTTCACCACGGAATCCTTCAATCGATTCGAACAGAGCGCTTTCCTCACCACAAATATAAGCGCCGCTTCCCATTCGGTAATGTATCCTGAAATCGTAGCCGATCTCATCAATCATTTTGTGAAAATCATCGAGCTCCTTCATAAGCTTGGGAAGAAGAAATTTATACTCACCCCTGAGATAAACATAACCTTCCTTTGCTCCTATAGTATGCCCGGCTATAGCCATGCCGCCGTAAACCTTGTAGGCAACACGATCGAGTATCTCCCTGTCCTTGAATGTACCGGGTTCCCCTTCATCGGCATTGCAAACAATATACTTCTCGGGATCTTTTTCGGCAGCGGTGAACTTCCACTTCATTCCTGTCGGAAATCCGGCGCCGCCCCTGCCTTTAAGCCCTGAATCAAGAACCTGCTGAATTATCTCATCCCTCGTCATTTTGAAGGCTTTCGTAAGGACTTCCTTCGGATCAATATTCTCGAAAATCAGCCCAACCTTGTTTAATCCTTTGTTTTCCATATCTCAGCAGATTATTTGGTTTTCATATAACTTTTAAGTATTTCCACAACCTTTTCTGACGTAAGCTCCGTATAGGGCATCTCATTAATGAGCATTGCAGGCGCCTTGTGACACCAGCCTATGCAGTTGGTCTCAAGCAGGCTGAACATCCTGTCGGGAGTAGTCTCTCCGGGCCTGATCTTCAGCATTTCTTCAATGGTCTGCATTATCTCACCCTTGCCCTTCATTGAACAGGTGATTGTCTTACATACCCTTATCACATATTTTCCCCGCACCTGTGTATCGAGAAAAGTATAAAAAGAAGCTGTCCCATATACTTCCGCTGCCGAAATGTCGAGAGCCTTCGCTACCTCGACCATCACCTCGTCAGTGAGATAGTTATGCTTCTCCACAATTCCCTGAAGAATGGGCATAAGACTCCTCCTGCTCCGGCCATACTTTAGGGACAAATTCTTTACAAGATCTTCAACTTCATACATACTTAATTGGTTTTTAAATAGTTAATACAATTCTACCTGTCATGGAGTAATTTGTTCTTGGTTCTGTTAAATTAATAACAATAATTCCGAAATAACCAAAGCACAGATCATAATTTTTCATAAATGGTGTTAATAAACCATTGACCGACTTGCCATAAAGCTTTGAGACAAACACTATGCGTCTGGTTTATTGCGCTTTACGCTTACACCATTCGTCATAAGTTTTTTTTAAAAAAACAGCATGCTATTTATCATTCTTTTTCCGGTTTGTGGTTTTTGTATTGCAAAAGCCGGGGAAAAGATGCAGGTTGCAGCTCTTCAATCATCAAATTATTAAATTTGCTCCCTTGATTTTAATTTTTCAGTAGTCACGGAATTTGAACTGGAAATCCCATATTAACCATGAAGAAACCTTTTATTATTTTGGTGTGCATCGGACTGATGAGTTCGGTAACTCTTGCCCAGCGGGGCAAAAACAATAAACCCGAGACAAAAAGTGAAACCGAAGGATTTGTTTTCACTCCTGTTGTCGATCTTAAAGCCACGCCTGTGAAGAACCAGGCAAGCACGGGTACATGCTGGTGTTTCGCAACAACGTCTTTTGTCGAATCGGAACTCCTCAGGAAGGGAAAGGGAGAATATGACCTTTCTGAAATGTTCATTGTAAGAAATAACTATATCGACAGGCTGAAAGATAATTACCTCAGGCAGGGTAACGGCAACCTGGGGCCGGGAAGCCTGTCGCACGACTTTTTCAGACAGTTTTCAGAGGAAGGGATAGTACCCGAGGAGGTGTACAGCGGACTGAACTACGGATCTCCGACTCATAACCACGGCGAACTTCAAGCCTTCATAAATGCGGTTGCAGAAGTTCCGGTAAAAAGAAAAAAGGAAAGCGACCAGTACCGCCAGATTGTAAACTCCATTCTTGATATCTATCTTGGGAAGGCACCCGAAACATTCTCCTACAGGGGAGCTACCTATACTCCCGTTTCCTTCGCTCAAAGTTTGGGAATAAATCCTGCCGATTATGTCGAGATAACCTCATTTACTCATTTCCCGTTCTATACCCAGGGCCTGCTTGAAGTACCCGACAACTGGACCATGGGACGATTTTACAATGTTCCTCTGGATGAACTCATTGAGATAATGGATTATTCACTGAATAATGGTTACACTGTAAACTGGGACGGCGATGTAAGTGAAAGAAATTTCTCCCACACTAATGGGGTTGCACTAATTCCTGAAATCCAGCAGTCTGCCGGCCTGCCAACGACCGACAGGGCAAGGCTTGAAAGAATGGGACCGGGTAACTCGCAGGCCATGCCGCCCGAGCCTCCGAAGCCCGGACCCGAAGCCGGTATAAGCCAGGAGATCCGCCAGGAAGGATATGAAAGTTTCGTAACTACCGACGACCATTTGATGCATGTTACAGGTATCGTGAAGGACCAGAACGGGGTAAAATACTACAAGACAAAGAACTCATGGGGAACCGACCGGAATACATTCGGAGGGTATCTTAACATGTCTGAAAGCTTTGTAAGGGCCAAAACCATGTTCATAATGGTTCACAAGGATGCTATACCTCCTGCCATCAGAACAAAGCTCGGGCTGTAGAATACCGGGTCGGATTTTCAGCACGGCTTTCGTCAGGCCGGCTTTGATCTGTCATCAATAAATTATATTTTTGTTGCCGTCACATTTAACAACGGTAAAAATATCTGTTATGAACAAGGAAGTGAACTTAAGGGCAGCTGACAACATCAGAATACTCTCAATGGCAATGGTTGAAAAGGCCCGCTCTGGTCATCCCGGAGGCGCTATGGGAGGAGCTGATTTTATTCATATACTCTTTTCGGAATTTCTCAGCTTTGATCCCGATAATCCGGGCTGGATAAACCGTGACAGGTTCTTCCTCGATCCGGGACACATGTCGCCAATGCTCTATTCAGTCCTGACCCTTACCGGGCATTTCAAAACCGAAGAACTTCGCAGTTTCAGGCAGTGGGGAAGCCCTACACCCGGACATCCTGAACTTGATGTAACACGCGGCATTGAAAACACTTCCGGCCCTCTCGGACAGGGACATACAATGGCTGTCGGAGCAGCTATTGCCGAAAGGTTCCTTGTTGCCCGTTTCGGGGAACTCTTCGCTCATAAGACTTTTGCCTTTATCTCCGACGGAGGCGTTCAGGAGGAGATATCACAGGGAGCCGGAAGACTTGCTGGTTTTCTGGGCCTGAACAATCTCGTGATGTTCTACGACTCCAATGATATTCAGCTTTCCACAGAGACAAAAGCGGTCACTGCAGAGGACACAGCAATGAAATACACCGCCTGGGGCTGGAAGGTTATTCAGATAAACGGCAACGACCACGACCAGATAAGGAAAGCCCTGAAGGAAGCAGTTGGCGAGAAGGAAAAGCCGGTTATAATAATCGGAAAAACCATTATGGGAAAAGGCTTGCTCGACAATGACGGTAACAGTTTCGAAAGAAAAACATCCACTCATGGAATGCCGGTCAGCGAAGCAGGCGGCTCTTACGAAAAATCACTTGCCAACCTCGGAGCAAATCCTGCCGATCCTTTTCTGGTATTTGACGATGTGAAAACTCTTTACAGTCAGAGACTGTCGGAAAAAAGAAAAGCCGCTGACGAATGGAAAAGGAAAAAAGAACTTTGGGCATCGGAGAATCCGGAACTGGAGAAAAAACTTAACTTATTCTATTCAGGCAATATACCTGAAATTGATTTCAGTGCCATAGTCCAGAAGGAGAATTCGGCTACCAGGGCAGCATCAGCAGCAGTGCTGGGTGTTCTTGCCTCCAGAATAGAAAACATGATTGTCGCATCCGCCGACCTTTCAAACTCTGATAAAACCGACGGCTTCCTGAAAAAGACAAAGGCATTTACAAGAGGTGATTTTTCAGGTTCGTTTCTTCAGGCCGGAGTGGCCGAACTTACAATGGCTGCAGTAATGAACGGGATGGCTCTTCACGGTGGAGTAATCCCGGCCTGCGGTACATTTTTCGTCTTTTCAGATTATATGAAACCTGCGGTAAGGCTTGCCTGCCTGATGGAACTTCCTGTCAAATATATCTGGACCCATGATGCTTTCCGCGTCGGCGAGGACGGGCCCACTCACCAGCCCGTGGAACAGGAAGCACAGATCAGGCTGATGGAACAACTTAAGAATCACAGCGGTTCAAACAGCATGCTCGTTCTGAGACCGGCTGATTCAGCAGAAACCACTGTTTCATGGAAACTTGCCCTCGAAAACCTTAACACCCCCAGCGCACTTCTGCTGTCGAGGCAGAACATAAGCGACCTGCCTGCTGAAAGCGGATCGAGATATGCTGAAGCTCTTAAAACGGAGAAAGGCGCTTATATAGTCGCCGATTGCCAGGGAACTCCCGACATTATACTTATTGCAAGCGGTTCAGAGGTTGCTACCCTGATGGGAGGTGCTGAACTTCTTAAGAAAGACGGCCTTAAAATAAGAATTGTATCAGCTCCATCTGAAGGCCTCTTCAGAAATCAATCCCCTGATTATCGGAAAACGGTTATCCCGGATGGAATACCCGTCTTTGGACTGACTGCCGGACTGCCGGTAACCCTTCAGGGACTTGCCGGTCCGATTGGAAAGGTATGGGGAGTTTCGTCCTTCGGTTACTCAGCACCTTACAAAGTACTGGATGAGAAATTCGGATTCACTTCCGAAAACGTTTACAGGCAGGTAAAGGAATACCTTGCCTCGATTAAATAATCTCAATCACAGCTTTTTAACCTATGCTCTAAAGTATAGGGATTTGTGAAGGCTTTAAAAAGTTGTTGGAAATTGGTGAACCATAATATATTTTTAGCTGTTCTTTAGAAGTAAACAACATGTTATAACAATGTTATAACGTGAAAAACATTGATCTCGTGGCTTTTATGAGCCATTGTATTGCTTTCTGTTTATTTTGTCGAGCTTTTTTCATGCCACGCAAAATAAATCCGTACTTTCTTCGCTTTATGGTTATTCGGGATTGATTCACAGGCCTTTAATAACATTCAGCATGAAAAGATTCTATCTTGCAATTCTGCTCCCGGTTTTTCTTACGGCATCGCTGTCAGCCCAGGTTGACTCCCCCGACGCCAACTTTGCTGTCAGTGACACCCAGAATGTCCGTGTCACTCTTTTTGACAAAGATGACGTTCTTGACATATCCCTGAAATTTGATATTAACAAATACAAAAAGTACAAATCCGATACCCTGTATCTTCCGGCAGTCCTGACTTACCACCTTAGCGGAACGGACTCTGTCGTGAAGGATATAAAGGTAAGGGCCCGCGGCAATATACGCCGGACAGCCATTTGTGACTTCCCGCCGCTGATGCTGAATTTCAAGGTAACTGATTCGGTGGATTCAGAATTTTCAGGTATCAACAAGCTTAAATTAGTCCCTTACTGCAGGGCAGGTTTCGAACAATACATATTAAAGGAGTACCTGGCTTACAAGCTTTTCAATGTAGTTACCGATTACAGTCTCAGAGTCAGGCTCTTCAGGATCACCTACCTGAACACTGCAAAGGAGAAGAAGCCCCTTACACAATATGGTTTTGCCATCGAACCGATCGAGGTTCTGGAACGGAGAACCGGGACAACGGAGGTTGAAATAAAACTCACCCAGAGAGACCTCAGGCAGGACATGCTCGACAGGGTAGCCGTATTCAACTACATGATAGGCAACACTGACTGGTCGGTTCCGATCCAGCATAACGTGATAATACTTCAGGATCCGAAGTACACACGGCCAAATGACAATATCATAGTAGCTTATGATTTCGACTATTCCGGACTGGTAAATACCAACTACGCTGTTCCTTTTACCGATCTGCCTATCAAGAGTGTAAGGGAAAGATTATACATGGCTGTCTGCAGAAGCGAGGACCGGTTTATAGATATATTGAATGAATTCGCTGAAAAGAAGAATGATTTTTACAGTGTGATTAGCTCATTCGAATATCTGCCTGATAATGTAAAACAGGGAATGATAAAGTATCTTGACGAATTCTTTAGGGGAATTGACAAAAAGAACAACCTTGCCAAAAAACTTTCCAACGAATGTCTCTGGTTCGAAAGCCAGTCAAACCTGAGAGTTAAATAGAAAGATTGCTTACCTTTGCCCCTTAATTTTTTCACCGATGAAATATGACATTCATCCCGGGGTTAAGGCTTTGATTTTTGACCTCGACGGCACTCTTGCCGATACAATGCCTTACCATTTTCAGGGATGGCAGGTAGCCTGCAAAAAATACGGAGCAAAAATAGATACTGCATTTCTGAGGCTTCACACCGGCAGTCCTGGCTGGCTCATTGCCTCCGAAATAATAAAGAACAGCGGGCTCGAGGGAAAGGTTTCAGTCGATCAGATAGTCGCTGAAAAGCTTGACCAGTTCTACATGGTACAGCACAATGTCAGGGAAATAACTCCTGTTGCGGATATAGCAAGGAAGTATTATGGAAAGCTCCCGATGGCGGTAGGTACGGGCGGTCACAGGGAGGCCGTTGAACGAACCCTCACAATTACCGGACTGAGAAAATACTTCGATATTATTGTGACGGCAAACGACGTGGACAATTTCAAGCCACACCCTGAAACATTTCTCAAATGCGCTGAAATGATGAATGTCGAATCATCGGTAATCGAGGTATTTGAAGACGGCGATCTGGGACTTGAGGCAGCCCGCATGGCAGGTATGATCGCAACAGATGTACGCTCATGGTATGATTCAAACTGGTGATGACCGAGATAGTATTAACCGAAGACGGCTCCCACACACTGTACGTCCCTGAACTTAAAGAACATTACCACTCCATACACGGAGCTGTTCAGGAATCAGAATTTATTTTTATCGACCATGGGTTCAGGACCTCACGGGCATCCCCTGTCAGAATTTTCGAGGTCGGTTTCGGAACAGGTTTAAATGCCTTGCTAACAGCTATTGAATCAGCTTCGGCTAAAAGAAAAACTTTCTATACCTCCGTTGAAAGATATCCCCTCCCCCTGCATATTACGGCACAGCTCAACCACTCCTCCCTGTTCCCGGACGAAGCTGATATTTCCGGCAGAATTCATTCCTGCCCCTGGAACACCACATCACAAATCACAGATACATTTTCCCTCCTCAAGATTGAGGGTGATCTGATTCAAATGGATCTGAAAGGGGACTATGACCTGATCTATTTCGATGCCTTCGGACCCGACAAACAGCCTGAAATGTGGACCGATGAAGTATTTGAGAAAATTTCGGCTGTTACCGTATCCGGAGGAAGGCTTGTTACCTACTCAGCTAAAGGCAGCGTGAAAAGGTCCCTTAAAAGAGCAGGGTTCGAAGTCTCTCTTTTTCCCGGCCCACCGGGAAAAAGACAGATAACATGTGCCGTAAAAATTTGAAAATTTCTTGAAGCCGTTCTTTTTTCCTGAGGCCAAAGTATTATCTTTGCCAAAATTTCTAAAATTTAAATCAATTTCAAATGAAAATCAAGGGATTAATTGTTCTGACCGCTGTTGTTGCCCTCATGCTTGGCTCATGTGCAAAGCAGTCTATCACCAACGCAAAACTGAAAACCAAGGTAGACTCGCTTTCCTATGCCTTCGGGATCATGAATTACAATGCACTTCAGGCTGATTCTCTTCAGCTGAATCCGAAGATTGTTGCCAAGGCAATGATGGACGGTGAAAACGGAAAGGCTGAAATGACTGATGAGATTGCAAGAGGGGTTATTATGTCGTTTGTTACTGAACGCCAGGCTGAAATGGCCGAGAAACAGGCAGAACAGGATAAATTACTTTATAAGGATTACATAGCTGAGAATGAAGCATTCCTCGTAAAAAACAAGGAAAAATCAGGTGTTACTGTAACTCCAAGCGGACTTCAGTATGAGGTAATCACAATGGGAACCGGCGAAAAGCCTACTGTTAACAGCACCGTTAAAGTTCACTATGTCGGAACTCTTATCGACGGAACCGAATTTGACTCATCTGTAAAAAGAGGTGAACCGGCCCAGTTCCCGCTGGAAGGAGTTATCCCCGGTTGGACAGAAGCTCTTCAGCTTATGCCTGTAGGTTCAAAATTCAAGATCTACCTGCCCCAGAATCTGGGCTATGGAGCAAATCAGGCTGGTGACGTCATTAAACCTTTCTCCACTCTTATTTTTGATGTTGAACTTCTTGAAATCGTGCAGTGATATGAAAACAGCCGACATTTCCACTTCAAAGGGAGTAATGAAGGTAAGCTTCTATGAAGATGATGCGCCCGGTACGGTTGAGAATTTCATAAAGCTTGCTGAACAAGGTTTCTACGACGGGCTGGCTTTTCACAGAGTCATCCCAAATTTCGTTATCCAGGGAGGCTGCCCTTATTCAAAGGATATGAGCGACCCAAGAGTCGGAACAGGAGGCCCCGGATACAAGATACGCTGCGAGCTTTCAGGCGGGAACCAGTACCACGACAGGGGTGTACTCTCAATGGCACACGCGGGAAGGGATACAGGCGGTTCACAGTTCTTCATCTGCCATAGCAGAACCAATACTAAACACCTTGACGGACAGCATACCTGCTTCGGAAAGGTTATCGAAGGCCTCGAGGTAATCGACAATATCCGCCAGGGCGACCAGATAGAAAAAATAACAATTAACGAGCAATAACATGTCATTCGAGATCACAGGCCGGGTAATCGACGTTATGCCTGTAAATCAGGTCAGCGACAAGTTCAAAAAAAGAGAATTTGTAATCGAGAAAAAGGATACCGGAGGTTCATCGGTTTTTATCGACTACATCAAGTTCCAGCTTGTTCAGGACAAATGCGACCTAATCAATGAATCATTTCTCAATCAGGAAGTAAAGATATCTTTTAACCTGAAGGGAAACAGGTGGGAACGCGACGGCCGCGTGAATTATTTCACAAATCTCGATGCATGGAAAATTGAGAGAGTATCGGAACCTGCCAGGAACGAGATGCCCAAACCCGGTCCGGAGCTTGAAGATGCTCCGCCCGAAATTGATGATCTCAGCGACCTGCCGTTCTGAAAAACATGAAAGACTGAAGCCACCCTTCAGTCTTTTTTTTGATATTTATATCTATATTAGTTGATGTGGGATTAACACTGTTTTTAAAATACAACACACAGGCTGATTGATAAATAACTTAACAAATCAGATATCATGAGATATATCTTCACTTTTTGTTTTTTGCTCCTGGCTACCGTTGCCGGAGCACAAGTCACCAGTGAAACTGAAGTTGCTTCAGGCTTAGACAGAGTTCAGCTTCCCTACAACAGACTGGTTCATTCGGCCGGGAACCAGATCTTTTTTGGAGATGACGGTATGGAAAATCATGCCATGGATGTAGCGCTTTCTCCCGACAAACACTGGATTGCAGTAATGGAAAGAACCAGCATAGTTTTTATCGACACCCGGACTGATGATGTCGGATTTGTGCTCAAAAACAATTTTCATCCTCAGCTGCGAAGTGCAAACAACACCTACTCCGGCATCCGATGGTTCGACAATAACGGAAAATCAGAAGTTTACTGGAGCGTTGTAAACAGGGAAGACAGGTCGTTTGTTGCTTCGGCTGTCTGGGATGGCACAAAGGCTGAATTTAGCAAACTGTTTGAATACCGGAGCGACGGAGTCGCTGACATGGCACTTCCGAATGAAATCCTTATTAACAGGGAATCAGGCAAAGATTTTCTCTATGTGGTCCTTAACGGCAACAATAAAGTTATAAAGCAAGACCTTGCCACGGGAGACACTGTCTGGGTCGCTGATCCAGGTGTTGCACCATATGGCATTACAATGGCCAATAACAAGCTATACATTACAAACTGGGCAGGCCGTACACCCCTCCCCGGCGACACTGAGATTGCAGGTATCCCATGGGGTGCAGCCCGGGTAAACAACAAGGCCGGCGGAAGTACTAGAGAAGGAAGTGTTGCTGTTATAGATTCAAAAACCGGGATCATACTTAAAGAACTTATTGTCGGTCTCCATCCAAACAAGATCATTAGCGACAGTCGCGGACGTTTTGTCTACCTTGCAAACTCCAACAGCGACAATGTAATGGTCATCAATACCATTATTGATGAGGTAATGGAAACCATTAGCGTCAGGCTTCAGCCTGAAATAAACCCTTACTTCGGCGACTCCCCCAACAGCCTCTGTCTCTCGGATGACGAAAAACACCTGTTTGTTGCGAACGGCATGGATAATGCCCTTGCTGTAATCAGACTGTCAAAGAAATCAGCAGAAAAAGGACGTAAAAAAATCAGCGCTGTCACAGGGTTTATTCCCACCGGTGCATATCCGTCGGGAATTACAGTAATACCGGGCAGGGGTAAATTATACGTTGCAAATCTCGAAGCAGCCGGAGCCAGACTTCCCTCCTTCACCAGCGAAACCACCAATCCCATCTTTAATTCTCACAACATGCTGGCCTCTGTGTCTTCTATTCCTTACCCCGATACCCGTACCCTGAGATCATATACAGATACGGTAATAGCCCTGAACGACCTTTCGCGGGCATTGCTGGCAAGGGAAACTCCAAGGAGCGGCATAAGCCCGCTTACTGTTCCCCACAGGATAGGAGAACCTTCCGTATTCAAACATGTTCTTTACATAATCAAGGAAAACAGAACTTACGACCAGATACTGGGCGATATGCCCCAGGGAAAAGGAGATCCCGGTTTATGTACCTATGGTGCTGATATCACACCTAATACCCACAGGCTGTGCGAAGAATTTCTTCTCCTGGATAATTTCCACGTTTCGGGGAAATGTTCTGCCGAAGGCCACCAGTGGACCGATGCCTCAATAGTAACAGATTATATCGAAAAGAACATGAGGGCCTGGTTCAGAAGCTATCCCCACGTACAGGAAGATGCCCTGGTTTATGCCCCTACCGGATTCATCTGGGACAATGCCCTTAAGCATGGAAAGACAGTAAGAATATATGGAGAAGCCTCTTCTCCTGTGTTTCAGTACAACGTATCCTGGAGTGATGTCTACAACATGTACAGAAAAGGAGAGAAAGTACCCTTCACAAATATGACAACAATTGAGCCCGTCAGGCACATCCTCTCTCCTACCTATCCTTCATACGGCCCGCATGTATTTACAGATCAGATGAGAGCCGATGATCTTATCAGGGAACTTCACGAATATGAAGCCATGCCCGGAGATGCCCTCCCCGAATTGATGATAATTGCTCTTCCGAACGATCACACAGCAGGAGT
>JAKLIJ010000209.1 GCA_022709665.1 Bacteroidota bacterium | reverse complement strand
CCGGTGAAGATTATTGCAAAAACTTTTTTCCAGTCTGACATGTGAGAATAAATTGAAGATAAATGATCAGATAATCCGTTTTAAAAGGCCCGGTTACGGGAAACCGATGTCGCTGAAAAATTCAGCAGCACTTTATTCGGAGACAATGACATCTGTTATCTTCATGATCCGGAGTATTGAATCGGGACAAATATAAGAAATTTCCCGGGAAACAGGGATACCATACTTAATTATGCATGCTAATACATTTCTCATCACCCGGTAAAATGAATTGCGGTAAACAGAAATTGAAAAAAAATTAACTTTGGAAAACTAACGTACCCCCCGACGGATGGAACTTTCCTTTTTGAAAGACATAGTTGTAATCTTCGCCCTGTCGACTCTTGTAAATCTGTTATTCTCAAAATACAGGATCCCGACCATAGCCGGTTACCTGCTGACAGGAATACTGGCCGGTCCTCACCTGCTTTCGCTTGTCAGGGATACCCACAATATTGAGATGCTTGCTGAGATTGGTGTGGTATTCCTCCTGTTCACTATCGGGATGGAATTCTCGCTGAAACACCTGATGAAAATCAGAAGGATAGTCTTTCTTGGAGGATTCTTGCAGGTGACAATTACGGCGGCTGTGTTTTACCTGGCTTCGAGATTCCTCGATATTAGCCGTGAAGGAGCTCTCCTGTTTGGTTTCCTGATGGCCCTCAGCAGCTCGGCACTTGTGCTCAAAATACTTCAGGAAAGATCGGAGGTCACATCAAACTACGGCAGAACAGTTGTGGGTATTCTTATTTTCCAGGACCTGCTGCTGGCGCCGCTGCTCCTCCTCACCGACCTGCTGGCTCAAAGCAACGTCAACTTTGCAACGGAATTCCTTATCCTTTCTGCAAAAGTTGCCGGGATAATCGGACTTGCTTACACCGGCAACAAATGGCTTCTTCCAAAACTCCTCGACATAATCGCCAGGGCAAAAAACCAGGAACTGTTCATGATAAGCATCTTTCTGATCTGCTTTGCGATCGCCCTGCTGTCGTACGAACTCGGAATGTCGCTGGCATTCGGGGCTTTCCTGGCCGGACTGATGATCTCCGAATCGGAATACAGCCACAATATCTTCGGTAATTTCTATACCATAAAGGATGTCTTCTCAAGCTTCTTCTTTGTATCTATCGGGATGCTGTTCGATGTTCATTTTGTTATAGACAACTGGATGCTTGTCGGAGCCTGCTTCCTCCTTGTCACAGTACTTAAAAGCTTTATCGCGGGAGGAACCGGATTCATCCTCGGGCACACCCTTAAGGGAACCGTACTCATAGGCCTGGCCCTCAGTCAGGTAGGAGAATTTTCATTTATCCTTGCAGGAATCGGATTCGATAATGGAATTCTGCCGGCTTTCTACTATCAGCTTTTTCTGGCTGTTGCAGTCCTTACAATGGGAATTACTCCATTCCTGTTCTATTTCTCGCCCGAACTGGTCAGGGCCATATCAGGCCTTCCGCTTCCGGATGCGATGCGTAACGGCCTGTTCCCTCTCAAGGAGCTTACACTGCCTCCTTTCAATAATCACCTGGTGATTATCGGAAAGGATCCAAGCGCCCTGAAGCTTTCA
>JAKLIJ010000208.1 GCA_022709665.1 Bacteroidota bacterium | reverse complement strand
GTCTGAGTTGCGGCGTATATGCTCCCTTCTCAGGAAAAGGATGATAAAGAATAACAACAGAGAGAATGCATAAGACGGCCAGAACCATTTCATTGAAGCTGAAAGCCTGTCTGTCTTTCGCAGAAGCCCTGGTCGGGAACTGATGAACCTTATGTCCTTGCCAAGGTATTTTACATCTTCTTTCGCAACACCGCCGTAAACTGTAATTCCCGAAGCAGGCTCGCCTGTCCTGCGTGCGTGAAATTTGAGTTCGGGAGTTGTAATTGTCTCATATCTTTTTGAATCAGAATTGAAGTATGAATAGCTTATCGGAGGAATGCTGAAGTCACCATGATGCCTGGGGATCAGCAGGTATTCAAATGTTTTCTGACCTGTAGTTCCGCTTAGATTGTTCTTCAGGTTGTCAGTTATCTTCGGGTCATATACCTCCAGATCGGGAGGAAGTTTCAGTGCCGGAGGATTGGCTATCTTCAGGTTGCCACTTCCCGACAGGACGATCTTAAGGTTTATTGCATCATTCATGTTCACCGAATCCCCGTCAAGGGAGGCATTTATTGAAATCTTTCCTACTATTCCTGAATAGTCTGCAGGCTTATTGCCGGGGAGAGGATTAATTTTTATTCTTAACGACTTGCTTAGAATTGCTTTCGGGACAGTGGTATAGGTTGCAAAGAAATCGCCGAAAAATGGATCGGACTGGCCTGATTTCCGGCGTATCAGAACAGACAACTGGACCGGATCGATAGTAACGTCACCCGGGAACTGAGGATAAAGCAGGAACTGCTGAACCACCCCTGTGCCGTAAACTGTCCCGTTAATGCTTTCCCTTTTCAGAGAAGTAAGGGGCGGCGTTTCAAGATCGGTTCTGAGAAAACCTTCAAATCCGGGATACTTGATCTCATTGATGCCCGATATTTCAACCCTGGTATACAGCTTAACCGTAACGCTCAGAGGTTCACCAACAAAAACATTTCTTTTATCGACCGTCAGATTTACAAATACATCTTCGTCACTGTCCCCGAGATCCGCGTCAGAGATATCATCTTCCGTAATGGCGGCTCCCTGCCTCGATGAATTGCCACCTGCAACTTCTATCCTTATCGAGTCGGAGGAATATGTCTTGTTTTTTATTATGACAGAAGCCGGAGGGATAACATACTTACCCTCTTTCATAGCCTGAAGGTAGTAAGAATATGTGTATTTTACTTCCCTGCTGACTTTCCCGTTTATTATCTGAGTGCTCGAACTGTATGAGGTCTGGGGTCCCATAAGCTTGTAAAAACCTGTGAAGGGAGGCTCCCTGAAATCACCGTCTCCGGAATTGATGGTCCAGTTGATCATGAATTGTTCTCCTGCCTGGACTACCCGGGGATATTCAGCCATTACTGTTATTTCCTGTCCTTCTGCCGTGGAAACAGACAGAAGGAAAAAAAGAGTCAATATCAAATATCTTGGTTGCATTTTGCCAAATTACCAGTTTTTAAGGGTTTTTACCCTTTGTTTTGCAGCTTTTGCTTCCTTAACCTTCTCCTGGACCTCCTTTTCATCATTTGCAATGGCATTCAGCAGTCTTTCGGCATCTTCCTTCGACATCGCCTGTTGCTGATCGTTTTGCTGTTGCT
>JAKLIJ010000207.1 GCA_022709665.1 Bacteroidota bacterium | reverse complement strand
TTTATGGAATAACGCCGTACCTTCAAAGGGCATTCGGAAGTATCGGTGTCGGGTTCTCAATAATGACAAAGGACCCTGACGACGGAAGGTATAACAGGATGGTAGGGGCTTTCAAGAAGTTTTACAGCGGCCTTATACTTGCCGGTGATTCGGCTGACGAATATACAATTCGTTCACTAAGAGCTATGGGTTACCCGTTCGTGCTTCTCGAGAAATCGGTCAAGAACCTTCGCCTGAATACAGTTTGCACGGATTATGCCGACGGAGCCAGGAAAGTTATTGACCATGTTGCCAGACTCGGATATAAAAACATCCTTATAGCAACCGACAGGTCAGCTTCTCCTTCCGACAGGCAGGTTATTGAGATTTTAAAGGAAAACATAGCCTCTAAAGGAGAAATGAACAAGCCTTTTGTAGTTGAATTCGATATGCCGGTTGATGGAAGGGAGATCGAGCAGGGGCAGATTGATCATTATCTTCGTCCTCCGTACAGCGCGGAGATAATGATAGTGATACAGGCTGATCTGGTATATTGCATTATGAGTTATCTGAGGAGGAAAAATCTCAGGGTGCCCCAGGACCTTGCGATAGTATCAATGGAGGAAGGCATTGGATTTGAACTGATGTCGTCGCCTGTGACGTGCCTCAGGAAACCACTCGCCGGAATGGCGCTTAAGGTATCAAACATGATATGGTCGGAGGTTCGTAATTCCGCCAAGTCAAAATACAAGCGACAGGTTACAATAGCCCCGGAGCTTATCATACGAAATTCCTGCGGGACAATTTAATTGCAGAATCAGTAGTAACTGCCGGGTATAGCTTGCCCGGCAGTTTTATTAACACCTGTTGATATCTGTTTCTTTCCAATCCGGGAAAAAATCTTACTTTTGTTGTGAATTGGTGTTGCAATGAAGAATTTGATCATTGCAATGAAAAGGGAACGCGGTACGAATCCGCGACAGTACCCGCTGCTGTGATGCCTGATCACGCATGCCGTGATGATGATTCCGGGATAACCCTGCCACTGTGAGCATATCGCCATGGGAAGGCTTCCTGAAATCGGGACAAGTCAGAAGACCTGCCAAGCAATTTAATATTCAACGCTTTCGGGAAGAAAAGCTTAGAATCATAAAATGATTCCCGTCTTTCCCAACCCGTAAGCAAAAAATAATGAAGTGCCTTGAGACTATTCTTTTTATTTTTTGCTATGGCACTGTCCCTTCACCTCAAAGGACAGGATTCTCTTCGCAACGATGCCATACTTATAGGAGAGGTCAGGGTCAGAGCAGGATCAGACCTTCGCGACTATATAGGCTTTAAGTCTACTCACATCGATTCGGCACTTCTGGCTGTCCATAATCATTTATCCATTGCTGATCTTCTTTCCGGAAATTCAATGATCCATATCAAATCTTACGGTTCCGGAGGTCTGGCCACTCCATCATTCAGGGGTACAGGGCCAGGTCACACCCAGGTCTGCTGGAATGACATCAGTCTGAATTCCCCGATGCTGGGACAGTTTGACCTGTCACTCATTCCTGCCGGATTCATTGACGGCGTAAATATATATTACGGCGCCGGTTCAATGGGAATAAACAGTGGCGGCTTCGGGGGTGTGATCGACCTTGAAACCCGGCCTTCTTCAGACAGCCCGGCTGAGTTCACCGT
>JAKLIJ010000206.1 GCA_022709665.1 Bacteroidota bacterium | reverse complement strand
TAACACAGCCTGCTGTTTTCCTTCATTCCACAATCCTGGCCGCTTCACTTGGCGACGCTGTAAAGCCGGACATGGTGGCGGGCCATTCGCTCGGAGAATTCTCTGCCCTCGTTGCCTGCAAAGCCCTCACTTTTGAAGATGGACTGATGCTGGTTGCAAAAAGAGCTGCAGCTATGCAAAAAGCCTGTGAGGCCTCTCCTTCAACCATGGCGGCAATAATCGGCCTCGATGACAGTATTGTTGAAGATGTCTGCTCCGGGATAGGTGACACTGTGGTACCGGCAAATTACAATTCTCCCGGACAGATAGTGATATCCGGAACCATCGGGGGAGTTGAAAAGGCAATAGAGATACTTAAGTCTTCAGGGGCCCGGATGGCATTAAAGCTTGCTGTCGGAGGGGCCTTCCATTCACCATTGATGGAGCCTGCCAGGGCTGAGCTTGAAAAGGCCATACTGAGCACCGCCTTCCATAAACCTGTATGCCCTGTTTACCAGAATGTCACGGGTAGACCCTCAACCGATCCGCAGATTATTAAAGACAATCTGGTCTCACAGCTTACTTCGCCGGTCCTTTGGACTCAGACGGTGAGGAACATGATCGCAGACGGCGCCTTATCCTTTACCGAGGTCGGCCCGGGGAGTGTGCTGCAGGGGCTTATCAGGAAGATCAACAGGGAAGTCAGCTCGGATTCGGCTTCATTATAACTCCCCTGTGGGATTTGCCGTCGACCATTATCTCGAGGGGTTTTTCAAAACGGATCACTCTGAGGTGTTCATCCTCATAAAGACTTTTAATGCCATTCAGGAATTCCACGTCGTAATATCCCTCATTTATGAAGGGATTGATCGTAAAATACCCGACCCTGAACGAGGTAAGGTTCTGGAAGAAATGAGTTCCCTGGCTTGGGTCGATACGATAATTTTTAAGACCTGATTCGACAATTATCCGTGCTCCCGATATCTGGGGCCACCTCACCGGAATTCCCAGCCACGGATCGGTAGATCCCCATCTGCCCGGTCCTATCAGAACATATCCGGTCCCTTTTTTAAGATAATCATTGTTTATCTTCTCGATATCCGAAGCAATTTCCTTGTTGCGGGCCGGATTGAATGAGTCAGGTTTCACATATACTATATCCCTTACCTCCTTGAAGAACCCGTTGCCCAGGGCTGACTCAGAGTATATGATTGCATTCCCTTTGTCGATATTTGCCAGGCTGACCACAGAAGTTTCATCGGTGTGAACTATAGGACGGATCTGAAGGAAACTAAATATTTTTGGCGCTCCCGGAGGGGTTTCGAGATTTGCTGCAAATTCGATCTCGATTGGGTTATTCATTTCATAATCACCAAGATCGAGAAGAGTGTTCAGAATCTCAGCCAGGGGGAAAAGTTTATGTTGAAGTATATTTGAGAAGGAAATGATCCTCTTGCCGGGAAAACTAATCCCGTCGCGAAGTATATTGTTGTTATGATCATAAGTGGAAGCCACATATTTCATTGCAACATCATTGGTCACATCGTTCACTCCAAGTTTCAGGATGTTTATTCCGTCATCGATCGACGGGACAAAGCTATCGGTCCTTAGGTCCAGAGCCCTGAACTCCTTCTGGGTGTCCCTTAGCGCCGTTTCTGCCGACGATAGCTGAAGTATTTTTTTTGAATGCTTTGGAGAG
>JAKLIJ010000205.1 GCA_022709665.1 Bacteroidota bacterium | reverse complement strand
GTCTGCCGACTCTCGAAGTATTGAAGAACAATTACTGTCCCTCTTTCACAGAGTGGGATGAATCAGTGAGGGACACAGTCAGGTTCTACCAGTGGAAGCGCGATTTCGACTCATTGCTTGCCATCAATGCGGTTCCGCGGTTCAATACAGTCAGGTTCATTAACGATCACACCCAGGGGCTCAGTCTGGGAAAGCCCACTCCTTTTGCACATGTTGCCGACAACGATCTTGCACTCGGCATGTTTGTCGACTATCTGAGTCACAGTCCGATCTGGAACGAGACACTAATAATTTCGGTTGAAGATGATGCACAGAACGGTCCTGATCATGTGGACGCCCACAGAAGCGTTGCTCTTCTGGCAGGAGGATTCGTTAAGCAGGGATTCGTCGATCATACGCCCTACACCACCACTTCTCTTCTCAGGACAATGGAGCTTATTCTCGGATTGCCTCCGATGTCGCAGTACGACGCAGCCGCCAATTCGCTGTGGAGATGTTTCAACACCTCGTCAGGCCATCCTCCGTATAAATACAGGCCTGCGAATATTGATCTGAATGAAAAGAACACTGGTAAGAACAAATGGCAGGCTCTTAGCGAAACTTTTGATTTCAGCGTCGAGGACAGGGTTAATGATTTTGATTTCAACGAGGTGATCTGGCGAGCTGTGAAGGGACTGGATTCCCCGTGTCCGCCATCGGTAAGAGCTGCTTTCCTGACGACGGAGCAAGAGGACTGATCCCAATGCTTTTCAGACCTGACAACAGGAGGATTATTCCTGAACCATTACCTGTTCCCTCAGGAAGCTCCCTGATCCCGGGGTCCTTGACCATCCTTACGCGTATTCCGGTGTTTGAGATCAGAAGCGGAAGCATGATGTAGGTCTTGTATCCCGGGAATGAAAAAATAAGGGAGGAGCCGTCGGGCACTCTGGGCAGAGAAAATCTTCCTTTTGCGTCGGTTGTAGTGAATATTGTCGATTTTGAAACCAGCACCCTGACACCCTGAAGGGGATTTCCTTCCTCATCAACCACTGTTCCCCCGGCCTGCTTCTGAGCCTGAAATGACGAAGACACCATAGCCGTGACCGGCGAAGCTGCTTCGGTAAAACTGTAGCCCTGACTCCTGAAGCAGGGAAGAATTACAGCAGTGACCTGCATCCAGACCAGCGGCCAGAGCAGGTACATGACAACTGTATTCATCTGATTTTTACTTCTTCTTTTTCTTTTTGCCGAGTTCTTTTCTCGTATCCTCGAGTAACTCCTCAAGTTCGCTTACCGAGAGGTCCTTTTCCCGCGCAAAGAAAGAAGCGAGAGCAGGAAAAGAGCTGTTGAAATATCCGTCAAGAAGCCTGAAAAGCTGGCGCTTTGAATACTCTTCCTTCGATACCAGCGGATGATAAAGATGTGTGTTTCCATAGGCCTGGTGCCCCACGAAACCTTTTCTCTCAAGAACTCTGACAACGGTCGAAACTGTGTTTCGAGCCGGTCGCGGTTCATCAAATCTCATGCGTATATCCTTTACAATTGCGCTTTTCATGTCCCAGATAATCTGCATGATCTCTTCCTCTGCCCTTGTAAGAGCCTGATTTTTTGACATTCTTCTCATATCCGATCAGATTTGGTATAAATCAACAAATAAGTACAGGTTTCCCGAAGGAGAAATATAACTAAAATTTTATATATGCAAATATAGAACTATCATAATAGTTGCGCAACAATCCGGGAAGAAAAATGACTAAGAGTTTAGGAAAAGGCGGGGGGCA
>JAKLIJ010000204.1 GCA_022709665.1 Bacteroidota bacterium | reverse complement strand
AGGGGTGATCGCAGTGAGGATGAGCTCATCAGGGGAGCATTGCGGCTGCTTGTCCTTGCAGTAAGTATTGCCCTTCTGTCAAGGCTGGCACGCGCATTTACCGACTATGTAACCCGTCTGGTTGTACAGAAGTTCGGTTTGTCGGTTTTCGATGAAGGATTAAAGCATACCCTTCGGCTTCCCTATCATGAATTTGAAGAGACAAGCAGCGGACATGTTTTCTTCTTTTTATCCTTTTATGGCTGATATTCCGGAATGTTCTTTCAACAGGCGAGCTGATCTCAATGCAGTTCATCTCTACCCGTATCATGTTCCCGCTTCAGGATCTGGGTAGTATTATTCTGGCATACCGTGAGGCCGAAGCTTCCCTTCAGATTTTCAACGAACTCATGAAGAAAGAGCCCGAATACCGGCCTGAAGATCCTGTCGAGATCGGTGATATTGAGAAACTCAATTTTGATAAGGTAAGCTTCCGGTATAAAAAAGCCGATCATGATGCTATTGAAGATCTCTCCTTCAGGGTTAAAAGAGGAGAGACAATTGCTTTTGTCGGTCCTTCCGGTTGCGGGAAGTCAACTCTTGTAAAGCTTCTTGTCGGATTATATACACCTACAAGCGGAACCATTTATTATGACGATATTCCTGCAAAGGATATCCGGTATAACAGGATGAGGCGGCAATTGGGTTTTGTCACACAGGACACTCAGCTTTTTTCCGGGACGATCAGGGAGAACCTTCAGTTTGTTAATCCGGAAGCCACAGATGAACAGATCAATGAAGCGCTCAGGAAAGCATCTGCAACGGAAATGATCAGGAGCTCCCCCTTAGGGTTGGATACCATGCTCGGGGAAGGCGGGAAAATGGTATCGGGAGGGGAAAAACAAAGACTTGCAATTGCAAGGGCACTTGTCCGCAAGCCAAATATACTGATCTTCGATGAGGCCACTTCTGCTCTTGATTCAATAACCGAGGAGGAGATTACCGGAACTCTTAAGGAAATATCATCCGGTAAGCAGCAGATCACTCTTATGATAGCTCACCGGTTGTCAACGATAATGCATGCCGACAGGATCTATGTTCTGGAAAAGGGAAAGATAATTGAAGAAGGTACCCACTTTACCCTTCTGGATAAAAAAGGACTTTATTATGCTATGTGGAGGCAGCAGATAGGTGAAAGAAAAACCGTCCCTGTTGTTTGAGACGGTATTCCTTATTCGTATAAATTCTTCAGAAGTTATCCGTTCAACCGTTATGGCGTTAACCAGGACGGATCGTCCGTGATCTACTTCTGTTTCATTTTGGCATCAATGCATAAGGTGGCATGAGGTACTGCCCGTAATCTTTCCTTGGATATCAGTTTCCCCGTTTCACGGCATATACCATAGGTCTTATTCTCGATCCTTACAAGAGCAGCCTGAAGGTGTTGTATGAATTTCAGCTGACGCTGGGCCAGCCTGCCGGCCTCCTCCTTTGATAAAGTAGTTGCACCCTCTTCCAGTACCTTGAAAGTGGGAGAGGTATCCATTGTATCATTACTCTCCTCGTGAGTTATGCTCGACTTCAATATCTCATAATCTTTTCTGGCCTTATCCAGCTTAGCCAGGATGATCTCCCTGAATTCCTCAAGCTCCTCATCCGAATATCTTGTTTTTTCAGCCATGGCATAAGATTTTAATTATGCCGCAAAGGTAGGACTTTTTAATTATAAAAAAAACGAAACAATATTAACAAAGGGCGTAACGGCACAAAGGCACAGCGGCGCAAAGGCACAGCGCATAGCCGTCAACCTAAGAGGATTTGGGTATTTAGTTTCCCCTCCTTTTTTTTAAGGAGGGGTGGCCAGACCACACCATAATCTAATGTGCATAAATATAGATGTTCTGGCCGGGGTGGTTTATTTTATTCTGAGAACTAAGTTCCCGTTT
>JAKLIJ010000203.1 GCA_022709665.1 Bacteroidota bacterium | reverse complement strand
ATGGTTTATCAAGCTTCTTATTGATGAAATAACAGGTGCGGCGCAATCCGGTTCCGGAGCAGCAGGAATAGTGCCCATGGTTATCGCCGTGGTAGTAGTCTACTTTCTGGATGAAGTTTGCACCGACTCCGGCAATTTTGTACGAAGCAAGCAGTCGGTAAAGCTGGAGGGCTACATGTACAACCTGCTTCATTCAAAGGCTGTGAGGCTCGACCTTATCAACTTTGAGCATCCCGGGTATTACGACTGCCTGTCGAGGGCGACTTCCGAGGCTCCCTGGAGACCCAACAACATCCTCAACAACATTGTTTCGTTGTTCAGGGGGCTGCTTTCACTTATTCTTATGGCCGGGCTCCTGCTGACGCTTCACTGGAGCGCTGCCATTCTCCTTGTGGCTGTTAATATCCCGGGGATATGGCTAAGGCTGCATTATGCCGACATCCTTTATCATTTCCAGAGGGAACAGACGCCAGAGGCAAGGAAATCGGCCTATTTCAGCTGGCTTCTTACAGGCGACAGGCCATCGAGGGAGATAAGGCTGTTCGGTCTTGGCGCCTACTTCATCTCCCTTTTCAAAAAATCATACGGCAGGCAGAAGGAAGAAGAGCTTAACATCCTCAGGAAGAGGACTATTATAGAACTGATCACCGACCTGGTGAAAGCTTCGGCGATACTGGCCCTCCTTCTGGTCATTGCCCGCAGGACCATTGCCGGCGACCTGAGCCTCGGACAGATGGCGATGTTCCTTCTTGCCTTCAGGCAGGGGATGACATACATAAAGGACCTTCTGGGTTCGCTTGCAGGGCTGTATGAGGACGGGCTGTATATCGGAGATACATTCGAGTTTCTCGACCTGAAGGAAAGCGTTATAGCGATTCCTCCGGTAACAATTCCTGACGAACTGAAGTCGGGCATCAGGCTGGAAGATATTTCCTTCACCTATCCCGGAAATGATTATGCCTCCTTAAACAACGTTTCCTTTGAAATCAGAAAAGGAGAGATAATTGCGCTCGTCGGTCCTAACGGAGCAGGCAAGAGCACTCTTGTAAGACTTCTTACGCGGCTCTACGATCCCGATTCAGGAAGTGTGAAGTGGGATGGCAGCGACATAAGGACCATGGATCCGGAGACCTACAGGAAATTCTTCTCCGTGGTGTTCCAGGATTTCATGCTTTACAATCTTCCTGCCGGAGAGAATATCAGGCTGGGAAATATCGGTCTGCAGGATGCGGATCTGAAGATCCGGCAGGCAGCTACCATATCTGGTGTTCATGAATTGCTTAACAATCTGCCAAAGGGTTACAACACCACTATCGGTACTCTCTTTGACGACAGCCGTGAGCTCAGCTGGGGTGAGTGGCAGAAGATAGCTCTTGCCAGGGCGCTTTTCCGGGAGTCGCCGGTTCTGATACTCGATGAGCCCTCCAGTTCGCTCGATGCCGATACGGAGCATGAGATATTCAGCCGTTTCAGGGAAATAGTGAACGGCCGGACATCAATTCTTATAACCCATCGCTTCACCAATGTAACTCTTGCCGACAGGATCATTGTAATGGAGCGCGGCGCTGTCACCGAAACCGGCTCTCATGATGAGCTGATGATGAAGAAGGGAAAATATTACGAAATGTACAGGAAGCAGACTGGAAGGTTTGAGGCGTGAAAGGAAGGCGGAGGGATGGGCGGAGATGAAGAGAAAAGAGGGAAAAATGGAGGGCAAAAAAATACCTGTATTTCTTTCAGTTCCGCAAAAAAGTACCGGTTCTGCCTAAAAAAATCAATTAATAAAAATAATTTCAGAAAATATTCTAAATTTTTTGGATTTTTCCTTAAAATTTGCTATGTTTATAGTTGAAAGTCAGTGTGTGCCAATTTTAAATTTATTGGGTTATGACAAGGATTTACAGGGAAAATCTGAAAGTCAGGATCCTAAAGCTGGCCGATATGCAAAGTACCGGTTCCCCTG
>JAKLIJ010000202.1 GCA_022709665.1 Bacteroidota bacterium | reverse complement strand
TTTCCCTTCAGAAGAGGATATTAATGACATGGATACACGGATGACTTCTCTTGTAGCAGAGCAATACCCCGATATAATAGTCGGCATAAAGATCGGTCATTACAGGGGAAATGAATGGACGCCGTTTGACAGAGCTTCTGAAGCAGCACTTATTGCCGGAGTTCCTCTGCTTGTCGAATGCCACCTTCCCTTCCTTCCTCTTGAAGAAATACTTAAAAGGATGAGACCGGGAGATATATATACTCATTCATTTTGTGTGGCTTCCGACCGTGAATGCCTGCTTGACGAAAAGGGGAAAATCAAGCCTTTTGTAGCCGAAGCAAAGAAGAGAGGAGTCCGGTTTGATGTGGGTCACGGAGGAGGGATGTTCCATTTCGATGTGGCTATACCTGCATTGAAACAGGGACTGATCCCTGATTCCTTCGGATCGGATCTTCACCGTTCCAGCATGAATTCGGGAATGAAGAATATGCTCGATATAATGTCGAAATACTTTAATATGGGTATGACTTTTGAGGATATAATCTTCAGGGCTACCTGGAATCCGGCACAATCGCTCAGGCGGGATGATCTCGGACATTTAAGTGAAGGATCTGTAGCTGACATTGCTGTTTTCAGCATAAGAAAAGGTACCTTTGGATTCGTTGATACAGGTGGTACCAGGCTGAACGGGGACCGCAGGATAGAAACGGAGCTTACAATCCGCGGAGGGAAGATAGTTTATGATCAGAATGGCATTTCCGCGACAGGCAGGATTGACAGTCAGGGAAACAGATTTTGAAGAAATGGAACAGATATTTTAACTAAAGAACAAGAAGTATGGAACGAAGAGACATAATCAGGAGTCTGACAATTCTGCCATTTGCCGGAGGCTTTCGCCCAATTGAGTCAATATTATCTCCGGTTACAGGTCCTCTGGAACCGGGCCAGAATATTTACCAGTCGATAGGAGTGGAACCGGTCATAAACTGTGTTGGCACATACACAATTATTGGCGGTTCCATTGAAAGGCCTGAAGTTGTTGAAGCCATGCATGCCGCATCGGGCTTCTTTGTTCAGTATGATGAGCTGGCCCTCGGCATCGGAAGGAGGCTCGCGGAGCTGACTAAAGCAGAGTGGGGGATGATCTCATCGGGTTGTGCCGCCGGGATGAAACATGTTACTTCCGCCTGCATCGCAGGTGGCAATCCCGAGAAACTTGTACGTATCCCTGATCTTACAGGTTTTGACAAGACCGAGGTTGTAATTCCCAGAAGCTCAAGAAATGCCTATGATCATTCAATCAGGAACATCGGAGTTACAATTATTACTGTTGATACACTCGAAGAGCTTGGGAAGGCCCTGAATGCGAGGACAGCAATGATATACGTTATGACCGGTCGTGATACTCTTCCGGGTAATAAGTTCGCAATAGATAAGATTGCCGCGCTTGCAAAACCATTGAACATACCATTTCTTGTTGATGCAGCCGCCGAAGATCTTACAATACCTAATGTTCATCTCCAGGCAGGGGCAACGGTGGTGGCTTACAGCGGAGGTAAGGCAATTTGCGGGCCTCAGTGTGCCGGACTGCTTCTCGGACAGAAGGACATATTGATGTCGGCATGGCAGGCCAGCTCCCCGCATCACGGCACCGGACGCGACAATAAGGTCGGAAAAGAAGAAATGCTTGGAATGCTGGCGGCAGTCGAAGCCTGGGTCAAACGTGATCATGAGGCGAAATACAGGACATGGCTGGGATATCTTGATGTAATATCAAAACGTGTTTCAGCTGTAAGCGGAGTTACAGTAACCCTGGGGGAGCCTGCTGACCTTAATAACCGGAGCCCATGGTTAATTATTTCATGGGATCCTGCAAGGCTTAATGTTGCAGGGCCTGAAATAGCTGAAATGCTTGCACAAACACAACCCAGGATTGCTGTTCACAGCGGGAGTAATGAACAGGACAAAACAACTTTTCTAAGGGTAACATCCGGGCAGATGCAACCGGGAAATGATAAGATCGTTGCTGACAGAATTTTCGAACTGCTGTCGAAGAAATACCCTGAACCCAAAGAAATGACTGCACC
>JAKLIJ010000201.1 GCA_022709665.1 Bacteroidota bacterium | reverse complement strand
CACTATGTTTTCCTCACCAACAGCCAAACCGAAACATTTGTCCCTGATATAAAGCACGGACTTGCAGTCCAGAAGCTTCTTGCAAGTACAGCCGAACACCTTGCCGGTTTCCGGAATCGAACAAAAATTTCTTAAATTTGATCTAACCAGAACCCATTCAATATGTCTTCAGAACCCGTTTCAGCCAGCCCTGCCCTTCCAGGCAGAATTACTTCGGTCGACTTCTTCCGCGGCTTCACAATGTTCCTCCTTGCTGGTGAGGCCACTCATCTCTTCTCACTCCTTTTGCGCTCCGACAATGCTGTCTTCCATTTCATAGGAACCCAGCTCGACCATCATGAATGGCACGGACTTCATTTCTGGGATCTGATACAGCCTTTCTTCATGTTCATCGTCGGTGTGGCAATCCCTTTTGCCGTTGCCAACAGGCTCAGAAAGGGCCAGAGCCAAAGGACCATCAACTTACATGCATACAAGAGGGCATTCCTGCTGCTCTTCTTCGGCTGGGCCCTGTACTTCATCCAGGCCGACAAACTTGTTTTCAGGTTCCAGAACGTCCTGGCTCAATTATCCGTGACCTATATTGTCGCCTACCTTATAAGAAACAAGAGCTTCCGCTTCCAGATCATCTTCAGCCTTACAATCCTTCTCCTTATCGATCTGGCCTACCGTTTCTTCCCTGTCGAAGGTTTCAATCACCCCTGGGTGAACTATGAGAACCTCGGAGCCTGGTTTAACAACAAGATCGAAGGTGTGGAGAAGGCAAGCGAATGGGCTACCCTGAATTTTGTGTCGACAACAGCCCACACAGTCTGGGGCGTTCTTTGCGGGAAACTGCTGATGAGCGACAAAAGCCATTCATACAAACTGCGGACACTGGCAATAGCGGGTGTGGCTGCACTGGCTGCCGGCTATGCCCTCGACTTGCTGAACATCACACCGATCATCAAGAAGATAGCAACATCGTCATTCGTGCTTGCCAGCGGCGGCTGGACAATCCTTGCGCTAGCTTTCTGCTACTGGCTGATCGATGTTAAAAAGCTTTTCAAAAAAGGCTCCCGGTTCTTTATTATTGTCGGCATGAACAGCATCTTCATCTATATCTTCTTCCACATAGGAGGAGCCGATTTCATCAGGACAATCATCCAGCCTTTCGTCAAGCTGCTGTTCTCGTGGGGAGGCGAAACGACTGTCAGAATGCTGACCAGCCTGGGAATATGGGCCGGGCTGTGGTACATCTGCTACTGGCTGTACAAAAACAAGCTGTTCATTAAGATTTAAGCGACCGCTCTGTGAAATATTTATCCCGACACGTTAAAAATGAAAAAGAAAAAACTTCAGGAATAAACTATTCGAATTTCACTCCTCCCATTCCACCTGTAACCGGGATAGTAAGCTCCGTTCCTCCGAGATCGATTGTAAGTCTTGTTCCCGGATCAGGCCACAGAGTATATTCCCTGTCGCTCGAGAAAATAAGAAGCCCTATCTGCCTGCCTGCAGGTATAATCTGATCGTCGGGTTCGAGCTCAAAGGTCATTTCATAAAAACGGCCGACCTGAAGCGGCTCGCTTTCAGTAAGCGACCTGTAATTTCTCAGATCAGCCCAACCCCGGGTTATTATATTATCAGTAGGTCTCGGGTTCCTCGATTCAATCCAGGGCATCGCAACAAGCCATACCGAAAGATTGGCTGCAGACTTGCTGCTCAGGGCCTTTATCTTTATTGAGGGAGTCCCCGAGATATGAAGATCTTCCTTCAGGGGAGGGGTAAGGTAAATAAGCCTGTGTTCTGTCCATTCAGCCCTGGCAAGAGTGCTCCCGCTGAATGAAAAATTGTCAACCAGAGTCTCATAGCTGTTTGCTGACGGTTTGGTTAAGACCAGCGATCCGGTCTGAGGTGCACCAGGTGAAAGGAAAAACTTCACCGGCAATGCCCCGGGATTTGGATAATCAGCATAAGGAGTGGGCTTAAGCCTGTCGTCGGTCTCACGGACAATCCATGCCATGGGGTCTTTTTCAACACCGTTCTCAACCCCGAAAAGATAGCGTGTGAACCACCTGTTCATCATCCGGAAAGGAGGCTCTCCTCCATGTCCGCCCTGG
>JAKLIJ010000200.1 GCA_022709665.1 Bacteroidota bacterium | reverse complement strand
TGACTTTATCACATTTGCAAGCTGGTCGATCTTTCCTCCGCCGGCGGTGGGCCAGGAGCGCCACTGGTAGCCATATATTGGTCCGAGGTTACCGTCGGCATCAGCCCATTCATCCCATATCTTCACGCCGTTTTCCTTAAGATAAGCCGTATTGGTGTTTCCTGAAATAAACCAGAGAAGCTCATGAATAATTGATTTCAGATGGAGTTTCTTGGTAGTCATCAGCGGAAATCCATCCCCGAGCCGGAATCTCATCTGGTATCCAAAAACACTCAGGGTTCCTGTTCCGGTTCTGTCGGCTTTCCTCGTACCGTTACCGAGCACATGATCGAGCAGCTCAAGATATTGCTTCATAGGCTTTCCTCGCGATATTATTTTGGTGATATACGGGCGGCCCAACCTCCTCCCGGAGCCAGATCTATCTGCATCTTGTCGCCGGCTGTTACGCTCCTTTTAAGATGCTTGTAATCCTGGGCGTGTTTGTCGGCGTTTATCCCGTCCTGGAAGATATCCATTTCATAGTTGCCGGCCGGCAGGAATGAAAGGTCGAGGCTAAGCTGCCTGGGGTTCCAGTCGGTAAGTCCTCCCACAAACCACTCCCTGCCCGAGCGGCGTGCCAGAAGGAGGTAATCTCCTGTTTTTGCATCGAGCACCTTAATGTCGTCCCATACGACCGGGACTTTGACTATAAAATCGGTGCATTCCTGTTCCTTCATATAGTTTGACGGGCTGTCGGAGAGCATCTGAAGCGGGCTTTCAAAAACAACATACAATGCCATCTGGTGGACTCTGGTTCCCTGGCTGGCAGGACGGGTGAACTGAGGATTGAAATTGGTCCTGTCCATGTTTACCATAGCTCCGGGAGTATAATCCATCGGGCCTGCCACCATTCTGGTGAAGGGCAGGATAACATTATGTTCAGGGGTAATGGTCCTCTCCCATTTTGAGTTTTCCATTCCCCTTACACCTTCCCTGGTAAGGGCATTCGGATAAGTCCTCTGAAGGCCGTCGGGTTTGTATGATCCGTGGAAATCAATAAGAAGGTGATGTTCTGCTGTCTTGCGGGCAGCTTCATAGTAGAAATTAACTATCTTCTGGTCATCCCTCTGCATGAAATCGACCTTTACACCCTTAACTCCCCATTTTTCATATAATGCACATGCCTCATCCATCTCGTCCCAGAAAGTTTTCCACACAACCCAGAGTATCACTCCCACATTTTTCTCGGCTGCATACCTGCAGAGTTCGGGAACATCAATCTCAGGAATCGACTTCAGAACCGAGGTTCCGATTTTATACCAGCCTTCATCGAGCACTATATACTCAATACCGTTTTTTGAAGCAAAATCAATATAATACTTGTAGGTATCATTGTTGATTCCTGATTTGAAGTCGACTCCGTAAACATTTGATGCATTCCACCAGTCCCACGCAACTTTCCCTGGCCTGATCCAGCTGGCATCTTCGATCCTGTTTGGAGAGCCAAGTCTGAACACCATGTCGCTTTCAATTAGCTGGCCGTCATTTCCGGCGATAATGAAAATCCTCCAGGGGAAGGTTCTGGTGCCTTTGGTTTTAGCAATATAGTCCTTTGATCCGGTAACATAAAAATTACGGTCGGAGAAAAGTTTTTCAGACTCAGGATATTGCGGCTGGACCCCGGTGATGTTCCCCGACCCGGCGCCTCTGATCCACATTCCCGGATAATCTTCAATATCTGCTTCCGTAAAGAGCACATTTACTCCGTTGGATTTGAAAAGGGAGGGAAGGCTTGCAAGGTGTTTATTCGTTATTGTGTCGAGTGATGAAGGAATGAATACTCTTTCGTTATGCGACATGAAGCTTTCCTCGAGCGGATACCATGCGGTTGATCCCTTCGTGAAACGAAGATCTGTTATCTCATTTTTAATTGTTATCTCATCTCTGAAAGCAGTTTCATATCTGTAAGCTACTCCGTCGTTGTAAGCCCTGAACTGGATTGAGAAGCCTGATCTGAACGACAGTAACAGCGTGTTCCCTTTATCAGGTGTTTTCGACCTCTTGTAAGAGACCACAGGTTCCAGTACCTGGTCGATAATGCCGCTTGTTGCTCTTCTCAGCTTCTCATTCTGTCCGAGGGTCCGGCCGTCAGCCAGAACCATTGCCGTTTTAGCTGATGAAATGACATCCCTGCCCTCAAACGTTGCTGACCATGTGATATCGGTCCCGGCCGAAACTGTAATAACTATCTTTCCATCGGGAGATGCAAGTTTGTAATCCCTGGAAAAAGTCACT
>JAKLIJ010000020.1 GCA_022709665.1 Bacteroidota bacterium | reverse complement strand
TTGTCGAGCATAGCAAGGATCTCAGAGGGCCTGGTGATGCGCTGCCTCGTCACAATATCCTGAAGAAGGGTTGATCCTATCATAGACATGAAGGCTCCAGGCACTCCATGCCCTGTTGAATCAGCGCAGACAAGTATGAAGTGGTCTTCATCAAGCTGGTCGAACCAGTAAAAGTCACCGCTCACAATATCGCGCGGGTAAAACAGTACAAAAGCGTCTCTGAAGTGTTCCTTCAGCCGCTTAAGGTCAGGAAGTATACTTGACTGTATCCTCCTTGCATAATTGATACTGTCGGTTATTTCGAGGTTCTGAGCTTCAAGCTCGGACTTCTGCTTCATCACAACTTTAGTCCTGGCAGCCAGCTCCGATTCAAGATATGCCTGGAGCTTCCGGTGAGACTTCTCTCTCTCGCGGATTATCAAAGCCACCACACCGGCCGACAGCCCCAGCATGGACAAAATGAACCACCATGTCCGCCATACAGGCTTTTTGATGTTTATGCTGAAAGTCAGCGGATTTTCCTGAGTCATCCCGTCTTCATTGACAGAAACCAGGTTAAACCGGTACTTGCCGTCACTGAGGTTGTAAACTGCTTCCCGGGACGAGGAAGGTGCAGTCCAGTCTTCATCGTAATTCTCAAGGTAAGTGCTGTAATAAACCTTCTCAGGTTCGCTGAAATCTATCCCCGTATAGCTCACCTTTACCAGATATCTCTTCCTGTAAGGAAGGGAATACGACTCCCTGTAAGGATAAACCACATCATTTATTGTAACCGAGTTTATATTGTTGGCAGGGGCAGATCCTGATTTTCTGTCCTTTTCCCTGTCATAAATAATCACTCCCTGAGTTGTACCTATGAGGATCTTTCCATCAGGCGCTTCAAAAATTGCTCCCTCATTACAGGTGCCCCCATTGGCAAAGCTGGTGCTGAACACTTTAGTCCTCCCGCTTTTGGGGTTATACCTCGAAACACCCTGCTGATGGCTTATCCAGATATCATCGTTGGAGTCGGCGAGAATGGCATAGGCATAGTTTGACATCAGACCACCTGCTGTTGTCAGCATTCTGACCGAATCGCCATGATATTCAAAAACCCCGTTACCTTCGGTCGCCACCCATACAGCGCCCCTGCTGTCGCGGTCGAGAGCAATAGCTTTGTTAAGCATGGTGCCGTACATTACCAGTTCGGATTTTATAATCCCCGAATCAGGATCTATCCTGTCGAGCCTTTCACTGTTGGTTGCAACATAGCCGCTGCCGTCTTCCAGGAGAAGAATCTGATTTATATAGTTGTGCGCCAGACCTGTGTTCATCAGGTAACTTTGTTTCAGGGCAGCTGTCTGTTTCGATATTATATACACCCCATTGATTGTGGAGAGCCAGATATTGTCGCCAAGCATACTGATACCCGTAATATTGTCGGCACCGGTATCTCCGGAACGATAAAATTCTGTAAAACTGCCATTCTGCTTCTGCATAATAAGTCCGGACCCCTTCGTTCCGACCCAGATCATCCCTTCATTATCAATATAGTATGACCGCGCCTCCAAATGTCTTGTCTTCACCGAAAGCGGAGTGAAAGAAAGAGCTTTACGCTCCGACAGGCTGTAGGTGTAGTAACCTGATGAAGTCCCGAAAATGTAATTCTCCCCTTTCCTTCCCGAGAAAATGATGCTTTTCGGCATATCTATACCTCCCGGAACATGGAACTCGAATGAATCAGAATTCATTATTGAAAGACCGTTACCATTGAAGCCCAGCCAGATATTTTCTTCAGAGTCCTCAAAAGCTGTCATGACATAATTGTCCTCCAGTCCGGCCGATTTATCAACAAACCGCAGTGAAGCAATTGAGTCGGCATCTTCGTTCAGTTGCATCCTGACAGCGCCCAAGCCGGCAGTCGAGATCCAGAAATTGTTCTCTGAATCCTTCATCACCGATCTCACCGGAAGAGTTTCAAGGGCTTCCGACCCTCTGAAGCGTGACAATATACCTGAACCGTCCGACAGCTTTAAATGGAACAGACCATTGCCATCAGTTCCTATGATGAAGCTATTTCCATCTCCCGCAGGAGTGACAGACATAACTCTTGAATAGTCGAAACCTTCCTGTGTACTGCTTATGACAAGCGAATTACCTTCAGCCCGGCATATAAGAAGGTTTTCCTGTGTTCCGATAAGAAGAAAGCCTGAAGAGCTTATGGCAGCTGAAAACATTGTAGGATCAGCCTGCGATTCTATGCTTCTCCCTTCATCGGGATCACCGGGATCAATAACAAACAAGGGCATCCTCTGCGGGATTACATAAATCAGACCGTCATTTCCCTCAAGGACCGAGCTTATTCCGGATCCTGATGAATTAGGCAGAACAGTCTGATGAAGCTCATTTCCGCTGGTATGAAAAAGCGTTCCGTCGTTACAGCCAAACCAGAGGATTCCCCTGCTGTCCCTGATTGAAACAGTGGGATAACGGCCGGCAGCCGAATCCGGATAGCTCACTCTGTAAAAGCTGAATCCGTCAAAACGGGCCAGTCCTTCGGCGGTACCGACCCATAAATAACCATTGCCATCCTGAACAAGAGTGTAAACCACCTCAGAGGGCAAATCATTTTCAGCCCCGTAGTTTCTGAATCTGTAAGCCTGACCGGATGCAATTTCCGGAAACAAAAGCAGGCATACCAACATGCCATACCTGATCATGTGAACAAACTTCATACGAGATCTGACTATTTTGTTTTCTTTCTGACCGAGATCACCGGCTGGTACACCGGTACACCACCTATAGGCGAACTGAAAAACTGAAGGGCATCCCCCCGCTGGTTCTCGAGCGACATCACGACATTATTGTTCTTTACAACATATTCCTGTTTTTTGTGAAACTGGAAATCAAGTGATTTGCCGATCTCCGCCGACTCAACAGGAATCACAGATACCTTTTCATCATCTTCATTCGATATGGGAACGGGCAATCCCTGCTTGTACGTCGAGACCACCAGAATCACTCCGTCGTCGTCCCAGTCGAAATTCCTTTGTTTTATTGACACAATACCCGTATCGACATAGGGATAGATATGAGATACGCTCTTATTGTCGTTCCACATCCTGAATGTGTACTCATAAGTAAAGGCATTGGCACCTTCAATTGGTATCTCGCTGTTCTTGTCGCTGCTAAGGAAATACCTGTAAAGGTTCCCGTCATCACCGGCTATTCCCTCACATACTATCTTGAAGATATAACTTCTCCATTTCTCGTTGTAATCACCTTCGGTCGGATTAAAGGGACCAAATTCATAGTAACGGTTGTCATATGTGGGTTCACTTCCGAAAACCCTTGAAGCCAGAAGATTCCCCTGCTTGAAATTATCGGTGTTCTTCAAACCCCTCGACTCTACGTTCCTGTCAGGATCAACACCTTTTCCTCCATACACTGAAAACATTGTCTTTGAATCAAATAACCCCTGTATCTCGTCATTCTGGCCGCCGCAATCCGGGTCAAAGACCTTTATATAAAACTGCCGGTTGAAGTCTTTGGGTATAGTAAAGAAGAAAAGAGAATTGAAGTCATCATCACCCCAGGAAGTCTCCCCAAACTTACCGAAGGTGACCAGAAAGGGAATGTTTTCATCCTTTCCCGGAACTGCCTGCCCGCGCACCATCACAGACGAAAGCGCCATAGCAAGCATTAATAATGCAAACGATTTCTTAACAACATCCCCTGGTTTCATGAATGATAAATGGCGTTTATAATTGTTTATGGTTTTCTTCTGATAGTAATACTCCTGGTTACACATGCTTCACGTACCATACCTCCCTCTCCCGGTTTCGTGGATACGATCAGCTGAATGTTGAATGTTCCCGGCCTGGTAAATGCTTTCTCAACATTCTTTCCTATCCCGATGGTCTCATCACCAAAACTCCAGTAATATTGTGAGATATCCCACCCGGGAAGGTTGGTGCTGTCGGCGCTGAATTTCAGCATTTCCCCGGCATCGGCAAAGCCGGGACATGTAATATAGGGCTGTTCCACAGCTTCAACTACAAGCATCTCCGATTTCTGATTAAGCTTCACTTCCTTTGTAACCATATTGGTAACATCGAGCTGGACAAGGTATCTGCCCGGCCCTTCATAACAATGTTCAACTATCCTGCCCACAGCCTTTTGTCCGTCGCCAAACTTCCACTCATACCTGAATGGCATGGTATCGTACTTAACGGCATTCTCCTCAACGAACTCGTAGCAATAGTTGTTAATCTCCAGAGTATCGCAATCGGTCTTCCGTATTATTGCCGAAGTGAATTCATAAATATCGTCGTTCCTTCTCCGGTTCGATGCAAAATAGCCCTTCCTCAGATCGGGCATGGCAACAAACGCAAAGTCATCTGAGGAGGAGTTGACAGGAGCCTGAAGCCTCAGCGGGGCTCCCCATGTGCCGTCAATCCGGTCGGAATAGTAAACATCGAGGCCGCCGGCGCCTCCCTGCCTGTTGGATGAGAAATACAGCCTGCCTGATGAATGAATACCCGGGAAATTATCGGTTGCCGATGAATTTATTGAGGCTCCCGGATTAACCGGAGCGCTCCAGTCTCCATCTGTCCATTCACAGAACCAGATATCCGAGCCGCCAAGGCCTCCCTGCATGTCGGATGCAAAATAAAGGAATCTGCCGTCGTCACTTATGGAAGGCTGACCCATGTCGTAATCGGTTCCGTTGTATTTGAATGGTTCTATTGAAACAAGCTGGTTACCTGAGAGCTGTGCCCTGAATATCCCGCTGTGATTACGGAACTTCCTGCTTCTCGACGGTATACCTGTCTCTATCTCACTTGTGAAATAAACTGTCTTGCCGTCAGGCGCCACACAAAGGGGCCCGGTGTTGAACTGGGCTGTTCTGTCGCTTTTTAAAGGAACTGGTCTTCTCCAGTCGGAAGTGTCTTTCTTTTCCGCAACATAGATATTGTATAACCGCCTGTCGTCAAAAGAGGTCCTGTCGGTCACAGCGCTTAGACGCCTGTCGGAACAGAAAAGCATTCCGTCATTTGTTATAACAGGAGAGATCTCACTGTATCCGGGCAGGTTGAATGAAAGCCGCCTGATCTCAAAAGGCGATTCTTCCTGGGCCAGGGCGGTATTAATCGTCAATACTGACGTCAACAGGGTTATTATTTGGAGAGCCTTCTTCATTACGATCAGAAATACCTTGGATTGGCGGCACTTACCTTGTACCTGAATTCATATCTTAGAACAAACTCGGTGGAGCCCTTTGAAAAACTGTTCATCCTTCCAAACGGATAATCATAGGAAAAACCAAACATAAGCTGGTGATTGAGCTGAACCTGCAAAATGGCTACCGCAACCTGTTCAGTAACCCTCCATGAACCTCCTGCCCAGATGAGATCAGCAATTATGAAGTTGCCGTTTATGTCGAACTGCCTTATCTTTTCGGTGTCACCGAAAGAATAATCGATAAGGACCGAGGGCTTGAACTTAAGTACGGGACTAATCCCGATCAGCCCTCCGGCAGTGGCCAGGAACTCATATTGCCCGAAATCGTGATAAGGCGAAGCCGTTCCGTTGCTGTTGCGTCTGTAATTAAGAAATGAAGGTACTGCGACCCCTGCAAAAAAAATGTCGGAGAAATAATAAACCCCGGCTCCCGCATTCGGAAGCACAAGCGATTTTTCGTCCGACTGAAAGACCGGATCCCCCGGATCATTCAGGAGCAATCCGGTGTAATCAGTATTTGACAGATCAACGCCTGCTTTCAGTCCCATTGAGAGCTTGCCTCTTTTCATCCTGATATGATAGGCATAACTGCCATAAAGGCTTGTCGATCTTGTTGCTCCGTACTTCATGAACTGAGCTGTCAGACCGAGAGCCACCTTGTCATTCTTCATCGGAGAATGCACCGAAAGCGACTGAAGAAGCGGAGAACCGCTGGTACCCATCCATTGCATCCTGTACGACAGGGTGCCGCTAAGAACCTCCCTGGTTCCGGTATAGGCCGGATTAATAACCATTCCGTTCTGAAGATACTGGCTGTAAACAGGGAATCCCAGGTTAATCCTCGATGAATCGGGAACCTGAGCTTCAAGTGATGCAAACAAAAACAAAGATGCAAGAAGAACAGCGGTCAGCCTTACCCTGATTCCCAGACGGATTCTATTTAAAAATGAACGATTCATCCGATCAATATCTTTTCAATACTATGAAGCCGCTTTTTTTGAACACCTGGCCATTCCCCTTAGAGGTAAGCTTCAGCAGATAATAATAGGTGCCTTCCGGGACCTCGGCACCCTTTGTATTCCTTCCATCCCAGTCGACCCACTCACTTCCGTCAGTATTTGATGTTCTGAACACTTCTGTCCCCGCTCCGTTGATAATCGTCAGTTCCGCAAACTGGTTTCCGGGATCAAAACCTTTGATCCTGAATGTATTATTATATCCTCCCGGATCATTGTTAGGAGAGAATCCTTCCGGAATAACCAGGTTCAGAACAGTTACCTGAATTTCATCCTCCAGTTTGCATGCTCCTCTGGTTACCGTCCACAGGAAAGTGTTAAGCCCTTCCGACAAGCCAGAAACCAAAGGATCCGGCTCAGCATCGTCATCAAAGCTCCCCGAACCATTAAGAAGAGTCCAATGCCCGGTTCCTCCATCGGACGGAACACTGGCCTGAAGCCTGATCATATGATCAAAACTGTGAAGTATGGTATCCCTGCCTGCAAATATTGAATATCCTTCAGGCAATGAGTCCTTAACCAGTTCGAGAACATTTGAAACACTCGAACAGCAGTTGTTTGCGCCGGAAGTGACCAGTCTCCTGTACCTGGTCGTATTCACCATTGCCGGCGGCTGATATGATCCATCGGATGAATTGTTGGTACCGGCAGCAGCAATCCAGAATGAACCGTCGGCGCTCTGCTGCCACAAATAAGAAAATGCACCCGATCCTCCCGAAATGGATTGTCCTGAAGCCTGTGTCAGAAGGACGGGAAGATCCGTTTTGCATACGATCTGATCTCCTGCAATTGTATTGCCGGTTATCGAAGGCAGCACTGTTATCCTTACCGCTTCACTTTCCGATATACACTCACCTGATACGACCCTCCTTCTGAACCAGGTAGTTGCGGAAAGAGTTGCGGGCTGGTATTCAGGTCCGGTTGCACCTGCCAGTCCGGTCCAGACTGAGTTATCAGGGGATGATGACCACATGTAGGCATAATCGCCCGGCAATCCTGTTCCGCCGGTCGCATTAAGACCGGTTATCCTGTGGGGAGTGCTGCCGCTGCAGATAGTAGTATCTGAAAGTCCGCCTGAAAGGAGCGATATTGCGTTCCCTCCTATCGGTTCATGAACATTGATCTTTACCGATTTGCTGGTGCTGATGCATGCTGATGAACGTACTATCCTCCTGTACCTTACCGAATCGGTAAGAACCGGGGTAGAGAAATTCTGAGAGGCTACATCAATAAATCCTGCAATATCCGTCCATGAATGGCTGCCAGTACTGTCCTGCCAGGTAAAGGTATATGTCCCGGGGCCTTTGCCGTTCAAAGGAGCCGACCCGGTCAGTACAACAGGGGCAGATCCTGAACAGATGGTATGATCAGCAGGGATCAGGGTGTTGGAGGTGATTGCAGGATAGGAATTCAAAAGCACCGGCTCACTGGCTGTACGGCAGACATCATTACTGCCCGAATAGACAACTCTCCTGAAATACTGTGGCCCGGGAAAATAAGCTGCCGATTCGGCCGGATCGTAGCCGGAGGTGTTGCTTATTCCGGCAGCCGTAAGCCATGTTGAATTGTCGCTGCTGCTCTCCCATACATATTTGTAAGTGTCATCGCCACCTGAAAGTACAGGAGCTGTAGTCCCCTCAAGGTTTGCGAAGGTCATCCCGTCGCAGATCTCCTGGGCAGCGGTAAGTATTGAATTGTTAACGACCGGATTGAGAACAGTTATCCTGACCGAAGGGCTGACATCGAAACAGGCTCCCGAAGAAACGTTACGACGGTACCATGTCGTCTGAGTAAGCGGCAGGGATGGCTGATAACTTGCATTTACAGCCGGCAGACCGGTAAAGTCAACGTTGTCGGTTGATATCTCCCAACTGTATCCGTAGAAGCCGTTCCCGTCCCCGATAGTCCCCAGAGGAATAAGTTCCGAAGCATTCTGGCCATAGCACAGAGTCTCAGGATTGCCAATTGTATTATTCTTTATATTCTGATGTACAATAATGTTAACTGGCAAACTTACATCGGTAATGGCTTCGCCCTGGTCTGTCACCACCCTCCTGAACCATGAAGTCGCCGATAATTCCGCCGGCGGCGTGTAATGCTGCTGGTTGTTGATGCCGGGAGCATCGGTGAAAGTACCTGTCGCCGAGGTGGTGCTTACCTGCCAACGGAAAGTGTAGGGCGGCGTTCCCCCGACAGGCTGAGTCCCGGTGATCTGGCCGAATCGTTTGTTCGAACATACTGAATCAATCCTGTTCCCTGTTTCAGCCGAGCGTATCGAATTAAAAAGAAATCCGTTAAGTTTCGGAATAAAGGAATATTTAACCTCACCAAGGCCTTCCGAAGGTATTGTAGGAGCAGGCGTACCATTAAGCACCGATGCAACAGTTACAGAAGCCGGTGTGGAAGATGTGCTGAGCCATATAAGACCTCCGCCGCCTCCGCCGCCTTCACCCGATCCGCCGGGACTGATACCTCCGTTTCCCCCGTCAGCAGAAATCCTGAGGCTGCTCTTGAATCCCATGAACGAAAGGGCTACAGATCCGCCGCCTCCGCCGCCTCCGGCCCCGGCATCCGAAATCGAATTTGATGCCGTCACTCCGTTGGCCCTTATAATATGATTATTTGCATCAATTGAATCCGCTATTATAAAGACAATTCCCCCTCCGCTTCCGCCAGCCGATGCTGTCGCACTACCTGCCTGAGTAGAAGCTCCTGCTCCTCCTCCCAGAAAAATACCACCCTGGATGATGGAACCGAAAATATTCATGCCTCCGTAGCCTCCATCACGGGGGTCGGTGCTGCACTGCAATGCATTCTCAAGACCTCCGTCGGCACCTTTTCCCCTGTTGGAACCTCCTCCACCACCGGAAAACCTTCCATTACCTCCCCCGCCTCCGGTGAAATTTCTTCCCTGCCCCTTTTCATGACCTGGATTAAGAAGGTTGCCCAAATGATCGTGAACAGCAACTCCCTCTCCTTTAAGACCTGCATTGTTCCATGAAATATCGTAAGAGTCGAGGCTGTTTGCTGCCACATTCGTGTAGACGCATTCTCCTATACCGGAAACACCCGCAGCTCCGCTAAAACCCCTGCCGGTGACGTCAATATCGGCATTCAGGGTAAGCTTGCTTCCTGCCATGATCGCCAAAACCCCTCCGGTCCCTGTATTACCGTTCCAGGGCTGCGCGGAAAGCGTGGATGTTACCACCGGCTCATTATAGAAAGGAACACTTATAAGCTGAACATTACCCGATATATCGTATGAGTTAAGATAAACATTCCGTGTAAAGCGGATCTCACCAGTCGCGGTATTCACCGAAAGAAGCTGAAGAAATTCGTATTCACCAGGAGCTCCGATAAGCGATTGCGCGACAACACCGTAAAAACCCTGGGCAGTCTGAATGCCTACTCCCTGCATCTGGATCAGAAGAACATAATCTCCTGTATTAAACTGAGATGCCTGCGCCGGAGAAACCATTACAAAACCTGATCCGATTGAGTTTACTTTGGCATAATGGTTTATAACTCCGCCTATCTCCTCCTGACAATGAACCTGAATAGTGCCGGCGCCAATAAATAACACCTGAATAATCAGCAGTTTACCAATATTAGATAAAAATTTATTTATCATCAGGAAATGATATTACGACTTAGTAAACGTTAAAATTGCCAAATAATTGAGAGCTGCGCCTAAATTTGTGACGGCATCTCAGGAAAACATTATTTTTTCCTTGTGTCAGTGAGCGGCAGCTCTATGAAGAAGATGGTTCCGTTTTCGCCTTCTGACTCAAACCAGATGGCCCCTCCGGCATTTTCCACATTGCGTTTTACTATGGAAAGACCAAGGCCGGTCCCTGATGATTTTGTTGTGAAATTAGGAGTAAACATTTTTGATTTCAGCGATTCCGGGATACCGCTTCCATTATCGGAAACAGTAACCAGAACCCTGTCTCCCTTCTTTTCAAGATTAACTTTTATTACTCCCTCTTTTCCGGGAGGAATGGCCTGAATGGCATTCTTTATCAGATTTGAAAATATGCTGTTAACCTGTTCCTTGTCGGCATTTATAAAAAACCTTTCTGAATGGGGGGAGCCTATCCTGAACGTAATCCCGTCGCTGTTCTTGAACAGTTCGAGAGTGACCGTTATCTGTTCCAGAAGATCGAGTTCAACAGGATTTGCCGCGGGTGTCCTTGCAAACGAAGAAAAGGCCGATGCTATGGACGACAGGTTATCTATATACTCTATCTGGTTTTTTGTAAACCTCTCAAGCTTCTTCTCAAATCCCGGAGCTCCGTCGGTCCATGACTTGAACAGCTGCTGAACATTAAGCTTCATGGGAGTCAGCGGATTCTTGATCTCATGGGCAATCTGCTTGGCCATTTCCCTCCAGGCATATTCCCTTTCAGAATTTGCAAGCTTCTGGGCGCTTTGCTCAAGCTCATCCACCATCCTGTTATACTGCCTCACAAGATCGCCCACCTCATCATTGCCATTATAGGAAAGATGCTCGCTTTTCTTACCCAGCTCTACCGATGCCAGCCTGCTGCTAAGCATGGCCAGAGGCGCTGTGAGCCTGCCGCTTATTATCACGGCCAGACCGGTGGCAAGCACTATAAGAAGGAGGGTGAAGTTGATAACGGCTACTATCATGTTCGATATCTCCTTTGCAAGAATGCTCTGCATCCTGAAATAGGGAAGATTGACATAAGTAAGCAGCTCATTGTCTATATTATAAAAAGGAGCATAGCCCGACACATACTCAAGATTGCCTATCTTCTCCTGCTGAAAATACTCAGTCTTCTTGAGAATGAACATGTTAATGAAAGCGATGTTATCCATCCGCCTGCTTACCAGATCGCGGTAATAAATCTCGGGCCGAGATGAGGAAATGAGAAATCCGTAGGAATCGTAAAGGTTTATATCGGTGTTAAAGATATTGGAAAGTCTTACCAGAACCTCCTCAAGAGTGTTGCCGCTTCCATCTTTCCACTCGAGTGTGAGGTCCTTCTCAGAAGAAATCATATTATCGAGTTCCATATTTATGGAATTCAGCTTCTCCTTGATATTCTCATAGTGCTTCTCCCTGTATTGTTCAATTGTAAGCGAAGCTATAACAAAACCTATAAGGGTGAAAGAGATAAGAAGTATCCCGATGAAGGACAACTGCATTTTCTGCCTGAAATTAAAACCCGAAGGTTTTCTTATTGCAGGCCTTATCATAAGTAAGCTGATGAGATTAGAGAGGAGAAACAGGAATACAAAAATGTAGGCAAAGGATATCAGGATGTCCTGGAATGAAACAACCGGACTTCCTATTACCACAGTTACGTTTCCGTTCCGGTAAAGTGACAGGTTGTGTGAATCAGCCCTGAAAAATCCGTAATCCATAACGTCGTCGACATACATCAGGTCGGTGGTATTGAACGGGAAATCGCCGGTACGGATAACCAGGTCGCCATTTATGTATTTCGCAAATGAGTAATCCTTAAGCTTGGAATAACCGTGATATTTCTTATCGAGAAGCAATTCAGAATATCCTGGCTGAAATACCTTTATATCGCTGTAAAGGTCGATAAACAGGCCGTTGTGCCTTGAATTTTCAAAATCATAAAACAACCTGCCCAGGTAACTGGCCCTTCCCTGCTTGCTGTCGACAAAGTAAAATCCCGTACCTGTCAGCTGATGACCGTTCTCACTGATCCTCTCCCCAAAAAAGCTGTAACAGTCTTCATAAAACTGATTCTGAATACCGACGCTCAGCGAATCACTTCTTCGGCAGAGAACAATACTAAGGTTGTAATTGCCCCAGTAACCGTCAAAATAGCGGTCGTGGAGATAGGCAAGGATACTGTTGAAATTCCCTGTACCGAAATAAGGAACATCCATCATCCTTTTCAGGGTGGTGTCGGCGGATATCACCGGCCACATGTCGAGGAGCAGATGCTCGGCTGTAGGATCGTTTTCAGTGGAATAGCTAAGAAGTTGTATCTTAATGTTCTCCTCATTCTTCTTTGATGAAAAATAAGCTATTATGAACAATGAATATAATGAAAGCAACAGAGAGATAACTACAGACCTGTTAAAGCGGTTCGTGCCCCGGCTGCTTAAGAACCATATAAGAATGACAACGGCGAACCAGAACAATGAAACCGCAACCGCCGGAAGAGGCTCCCGTCCGAAGAACACAGGAAAAGGTATAAATGCCGCCAGCGAAGCAAGACACACAATTGACAAGGAAGGACGGTTTTCCGAACGGAACACAAGAAGCAAATAAAGGAACGGAACGCTGAACAGGAGAATGATCACTACAAATCCGGCAAGGCTGAAAAGATCCAGACTCAGAACCTTGTATGTCTCAAAATTAATATTGGAATTGAATACCAGGTGACTGAATACCCTGTGAAAAAGGCTCACAAGCAACGATCCGGGCAGAAGCAGCAAAGTGAGAATATGCCACTTTGAAATGTCGGCATTTTTGACCAGCGCATGATCCCTGAGAAGGGTAAAAACCATAAAAACGAACACCGATACCAGTATGCTCAGAAGGACCAGGTGACCGAGTGAAGGAACCAGGCCGTTCATGGTGTACCTGAAGGGAGAAAAGAGCCCAGTCTGCGACAGCACCTCCGGTTTGCCTGCAATCAGTACTATAAGGTAAATGAACAGCAGCAAGATCGATGATATCAGTATTGCAAGTCCTCTTTTGCCGCGTCCGGCATAGCGCCGGGCCATGCAGTGCATCAGGTTCAGAATGGCAAGGAAGGCCAGTCCCCAGAGAATAAGAGGAATGTGAATAAATCCGGTTCGTCCTTTTTCCGCGGGCCAGATCAGAGAGAAGAGAAAAGTACCATCGGATGAGTTAATGTGATAGGGGGAGGCATCCCTCTCGCGACTGAAACCCGTGGTGGCCGGGATACCGAAGTCCTCTTCAAATCCATTGCTTATTATATCATTCTCAAGGCTGTAATCATTTCTGATCCTTAACATTCCAAGTATATTCTCAGGCCCGGCTTCAATCCTGCCGGTAAGAAACCAACCGTTCTGAAGGAAAACGAAGGGCTTTCTGAACAAAGAATCATGAAGTGTCCGCGGGGCATCAAAGTCGGTATCCGACCAGCTGATCAGCCTGTTTCCCATGTATTCGAGTATGGTTATGCCATTCTCATGGGCACGGGAAAACAGATTGTTCTCAACATCAGTACCATGAGGAACACCGCTTGCCAGAATGGGCTTCATTGCCTCAAGACACTGGTTCATGACCCTTTCCTTTTCCTTGAGAATCCTGTTGAACCTGCGGGTCCTGAACCTGTATTCAAAATCACCCATGTAAACAAGCTCGGCAGACATAGCAAGAAGGACCAGAAACACTGCCAGCACAAACGGGGTGATCTTTAGCTTTCCTTCCTTCATCTCTTAAAAAAATTACTGCCTACTCATGATGATATGGTTCTCCCCTGATAACGGTGAACGCCCTGTAAAGCTGTTCAAGAAACAATAATCGTACCATCTGATGAGAAAATGTCATCCTTGAAAGCGACATGGCGAGATCGGCCCTGCTCCGTATTTCATCTGAAAAACCCCAGGGCCCTCCTATTACAAAAAGAATCCGCTTCTTACTTATCATAAGACTTTTCCCGAGCCACGAGGAAAACTCAACCGTCGAAAACTCTTTTCCCCTTTCATCCAGAATAACAATGAAGTCGTCATTCCTGAAGAACCTGAGCATCTGCGCCGCCTCCCTTAACTTCTGTTCTTCCTCAGGCATATTCCGGGTAAGCTTTATCTCGGGAAGACTTACCGTTTCAAATGGCGAGTACCGCCTGATACGCTCCTCATATATTGACAGCCCATCCCTCAAATATCTTTCAGTGGTCTTTCCAGTCTGCAATAAAACAATTTTCATAATTATTGGCCCGACTTTTGCATGCAATCGTTTGTCCGGCACCGCATACAAAAATAATAATTAATAACTTGCCCCGGCAAGCTTTATGCGGCAAAGGCCGGAAAGGGTTTACTTTATTATAAATTAGTGTAAATTTGCATTCTGTAACCTGAACGCAGAATTAAATTAAACCGAGATAAATGAGATTCATAATTTCAACGGCAATCATCCTGCTTGCAATCTGTACCCCGGAAACCTTCTCCCAGGAGGATCAGGCAAAGATTCCTGCTGGTATCTCCCTTGCATTCAAGACAGGCAACGCCGCGGAGCTGGCAAAGTATATGAATTCCACCGTCGAACTGCTGCTTCTCGATAAGGAAGATTTCTATAAAAAAGTCGTCGCCGAAACAATCCTTAAGGATTTTTTCAGCCAGCACCAGGCAAAGGATTTTATTATCAGACATCAGGGAGCCAGAAATGATGCGCAATATGCAATTGGAAACCTGAGCACCGAAAAAGACAACTTCAGAGTTTACTTCCTTCTTAAAAAAGTAGGAAACAACTTGTTAATCCATCAGATACGCATTGAAGCCGACAACGCGCAATAATATCCTCGAAGATTTCATTTCAGGATGCCTCAGAGAAGATACTGGCGATGGCGATCACTCAACACTTGCCTGCATACCGGAGGATGCCAGGGGAAAAGCAAGACTGCTTATAAAGGATAAAGGCATACTTTCAGGGTGCGGAGTCGCAGAAAATGTCTTCAGGATAATCGACCCCTCCCTGGAATTTGAGCCTTTCATTGCTGATGGAAGCAGAATATCACCGGGTGATGTTGTTTTCCATGTCAGCGGTAAAGTTCATTCAATACTTAAAGCGGAAAGACTGGTCCTCAACATCATGCAGAGAATGAGCGGAATAGCTACAAGCACCGGCATGTATGTCGAAAAACTCACCGGCCTCAGGACAAAAATCCTCGATACCAGGAAAACATCTCCCGGCATGAGATTCCTTGAAAAGGAAGCGGTGAGGACAGGCGGCGGCTTGAATCACAGAATGGGTCTCTTTGATATGATAATGCTTAAGGACAACCATATTGATTATGCCGGAGGAATTGAGAATGCAATCCGCAAGACCAACGATTACCTTCTTGGAAAAAAGAAAAAACTGCCTGTCGAAATAGAGGCCAGAAACCTTGACGACGTAAGAAAAATACTTCAAACCGGTGGAGTCGACCGGATCATGCTCGACAATTTCAACCTGGCTGATACCAGGGAGGCAGTAAAGCTCATAGATCACAGGTACGAGACCGAATCGTCGGGTGGAATCACACTTGAAACAATCAGGGATTACGCTGAATGCGGAGTGGATTTCATATCGGTCGGAGCTCTTACACATCACATCCAAAGCCTTGATATGAGCCTGAAAGCATTTAGTAAATAATATCCGTCAGGAAATGAGAAAGTGGATTTGTCTTATTTTTGTGGTTGCGTTTGCCGGCTGCAAGGAAAAAGTTGTAAATCACTGGTTCACAGCAGAAAAAGCCATAACCTCATTCAGCGAAATAGAGGAAGCCTGCAACAGGGATTCCGGAAACCTCTGGGGCCGTAATCTTTACGGCCCGCTGATGTTCGTCGACCGCACAAGCAGGAAAATCACCGCAAACATGCCCGACCGGGAAGGCCTTCTTAAACTCAAGGACGGCATCTATACAGGATTTTATCCCACAGAAAGCATAATAAACACTACAACTATCAGCTTCGGAGGAACCACCTTCGGGCTGGCCCCGCTTCCTGCCGAAGAGGACAGCTTCAGGATCAAAAGCCGGGGAATCCACTCACTCTTTCACAGCTTTCAGAAAGAAAAAGGTATTGATCCCGAGAGTTACAACGTAGTAATAATGGATGAAAAGGAAGCCCGTATGTGGATGAAACTGGAGTGGAAAGCTCTCAGAAAAGCAATTTTATCCGAGGGCGAGGAACAGACACTGGCAATAAGGGACGCCCTCATCTTCAGAGGATCAAACAGGGAATCATACTCCCGCTATGCCCTTCTTGAAAATAAATTCGAATCATACGAAGGACTGGCAACCTTTACCTATTTGCTTCTGGAATCAGATTCTTCTGATGACTTCAGGACAAGGCTCCTTGAATATCTCGACAGGTTCTACGCTTTCCAGTCGTATGCCAGGTCGTACGGGGCAATCCATGGGGCTTTGTATGCAACTTTGCTTCATTACAGGGATTTCGATTTCAAATCGATATCACCCGATACGGTCGACCTCGGAAGGCTTGTGCAAATGCAATACAGTATAGAACTTCCTGAAAAATGCCGCGACGTTGCAGGAAGCATAGCCCTAAACTACAACATCAACGAGATTTACAGGGAAGAAGACCTGCGTCAGCTTGAAATGAAGGAAAGACTTAACGACCGTGTAAGTGTCTTCACTGAAAAACCCGTGGTGCTGCTTGAACTGGTAAGCCCTTCATTCGATTTTGAACCTGAAAACGTCAGCTACCTCGATACTCTGGGAACCCTGTATCGCGGACTCCGTGTTTCTGACAACTGGGGAAAACTGACTGTGGACGAGGGCGACTGCCTGGTCTCAAACAACTATAAATATATAAGGATAACTGCCAGAGGCTTCAAGAAAGACCGGAACCATATCAGCGGCGAAGGCTGGCATATTATCCTGAGCGACAGCTGGGAAACAGCAAAATCAGGTCAGAACTTTTTTATAAGAAAAAGAATCGAATAATAACAGTCACGAAACAGTTCACTGTTGTCCCTGACTGTCGGGCTCAAGTTCACGGAGTGACTCCTCAAGCGACTTTATTCTCAGCTCAGCATCGGCTTTTTTCTTTCTTTCATTTTCTATGACCGACTGAGGAGCATTCTGAACAAAACGCTCATTGTCAAGCTTTTTCAGCACAGTTTTCAGAAAACCGTTCTGGTAGGCAAGTTCGGCTGATATCCTGGCTTTTTCAGCCTCCGCATCTATCAGATTCCCCATGGGTATGTAATACTCCGTGGTACCTATCATAAATGAAGCCGAATTGCCGGGCTTTTCCGACACAAAACTAATTTCTGAAAGATTGCACAGCTTGATTATAACAGGAAGTAAACCGGTTCCGAAGGATCCGCTTTCCATCCTTATGTTAAGAATGATCTTATCCCTTGCAGCTATCTGCTTCTCTTTCCTTACCGAACGAATGGCAGTGACAGTCTCCTTAACGATTTCAAACCTGGCAGTCAGTTCCCTGTCGTATCTCTTTGCCTTTGGCATCGATGAGACCATGATACTCTCATGTTCCCCTCGCGGGGAAATCGCCTGCCATATTTCCTCCGTGATAAACGGCATGAAGGGATGTATGATCCTGAGCAGACTGTCGAAAAGTGAAAGGGTAGCTTCATAGGTGACCCTGTCGATGGGTTTACCGTATTCCGGCTTTATGATCTCCAGGTACCAGCTTGAAAACTCATCCCAGAACAGCTTGTAGGAGTTCATAAGAGCCTCCGAAATACGGAAGCCTCTGAAATTTGAGTCGATTTCAGCTATGGCTTTTTTAAGAGCTTCATTCATCCAAAGCACAGCCATTGCCGAAGATTCGGGCTGAGTCACAGAATCATCTACTTTCCAGCTTTTTACAAGCCTGAAGGCGTTCCATATTTTGTTTGCGAAATTTCTTCCCTGCTCGGGAAGAGAGTCATCATAAAGAAGATCGTTGCCGGCCGGTGAACAAAGCATCATACCAACTCTTACCCCATCGGCGCCATATTTCGCTATAAGATCAAGCGGCTCAGGCGAATTGCCGAGCGACTTCGACATCTTCCTTCGCTGCTGGTCACGAACCAGTCCGGTGAGATAAACATCGCTGAAAGGTTTCTTACCCTGGTACTCGTAGCCTGCAATTATCATCCTGGCAACCCAGAAGAAAAGGATCTCGGGAGCTGTGATAAGAACGTTGGTGGGATAGTAGTATTTAATGTCGGGGTTACCCGGATTGTTTATACCGTCGAAACAGGTTATCGGCCAGAGCCATGAGGAAAACCATGTGTCGAGAACATCCTCGTCCTGCCACAGGCCGGCTTCCGTAAGTGATCCGTTTCCGCTTTTTTCCCTTGCAAGGACAAGCGCCTTCTGAATGTCTTCTGCAACAACAAATTCATTTGCCGAATAATACCACGCCGGTATACGGTGCCCCCACCATAGCTGGCGGCTGATGCACCAGTCATGTACATTCTCCATCCAGTGACGGTAAAGGTTCCTGAACTTTAAAGGATGCAGATGCACTTCACCATTCATCACAGCATCAAGTGCAGGTTTTGAAATATCCTTCATCCTGAGGAACCACTGAACCGACAGACGCGGTTCTATCACTGCATTAGTCCTTTCTGAACGGCCTATCTTGTTGTTGTAAGCCACAACCTTAACAAGATCGCCGGTCCGCCGGAGTTCCTCCTCTGCAAGGTCCCTGGCTTTAAACCTGTCGCTTCCCGTAAATAATCCGGCTTCGTTGCTGATTGTCCCGTCGGGATTGAACACATCTATCGTCGGAAGATTATGCCGCAATCCTATCTCATAGTCGTTTATGTCGTGGGCCGGAGTTATCTTCAGGCAGCCAGTCCCAAATTCCATATCCACATAATCGTCAAATATGAAAGGAACTTCCCTGTTGACCATCGGTACAATAACTTTCCTGCCGCGAAGCCGCTGATACCTTTCGTCGGCGGGATTCGCACATACGGCAGTGTCGCCAAGAATTGTCTCAGGACGGGTTGTGGCTACCATCACATAATCATCCTCCCCTGCAATCCTGTACCTGACATAATAAAGTTTCGACTTTTCTTCAGTGTAATTGACCTCTTCGTCGGATACGGCTGTCATAGCCTGAGGATCCCAGTTGACCATTCTGACTCCCCTGTAAATAAGACCTTTGTTATAAAGATCCACAAACACTTTTATAACCGAATCAGACCGCTTGTCATCCATGGTGAAAAGAGTCCTGTCCCAGTCGCACGAAGCTCCCAGTTTCTTTAACTGCTCAAGTATTATCCCTCCGTGCTTATGTGTCCATTCCCATGCAGCATCAAGGAAAGCTTCCCTCCCAATTTCCTTCTTGTCAATCCCTTCCGATTTCAGCTTTGCAACAACCTTTGCTTCAGTGGCTATTGAAGCATGGTCAGTCCCCGGAACCCAGCAGGCATTCTTACCCAGCATCCTGGCCCTCCTTACAAGGACATCCTGAATAGTGTTGTTAAGCATATGACCCATATGAAGCACACCAGTCACATTGGGAGGAGGAATAACAATTGTATAAGGCTCTCTCGCATCCGGAACACTCCTGAAGAATCCATTCTTCATCCAGTAATCATACCATTTGCTTTCTGCTTTCCCCGGTTCGTACTTGGATTGAATTTCCATTTTATAATCTTAAATGATTGCTTTTGAATGAACAGCAAAAATATAAAAAATCATCAGATGAGCTTATTCCGGTTAAAAAGTTGGCCCCGGAAACCTAAGGGCCTGCAGTATGAACGGAATACCTCATACTGATGCAAATAACATCAAAATCACATTGTTTGTCTGGATTTTTAATAATTTTGCCATGCGTTGAAACCGAATAGTAATATTTTTATTTATGCCATCCATCTCAGCGAGAGGAAAGGTAATGCCCGCCTCACCAATTAGAAAGCTAATTCCGTTTGCAGAGGAAGCTGTCAGAAAAGGGCTGAAGGTCTACAAGCTTAACATTGGTCAGCCCGACATCCCGACTCCCGCTGTGGCTCTTGAAGCTGTCAGGAATATAAGCCTCAAAGTGCTTGAATACAGTCATTCTGCCGGGAATGAGTCATACAGGAGAAAGCTTGCCGGGTTCTACCGCAGTATAGGGATAGAAGTTGACTATACCGATATTCTTATTACCACCGGAGGTTCCGAGGCTGTAATGTTTGCCATGCTTACCTGCCTTGATCCGGGAGATGAGATTATTACATCAGAACCCCTGTATGCCAATTACAATGGTTTTGCAGTATCGACAGGAGTTAAAATAGTTCCGGTAACCTCTTCAATAGCAAACGACTTTGCACTGCCTGGTGTGGAGGAGATCGAAAAAAAGATAACTTCCAGGACACGGGCTATCCTGGTTTGCAACCCAAACAACCCGACCGGCTATCTTTATTCGAGGGAAGAGCTAAGCAGGCTCAGGGACATTGTAAAAAAACATAACCTGTACCTGTTCAGCGATGAGGCATATCGCGAGTTCTGCTATGACGGTGAGGAACATTTCTCGGCAATGAAACTTGATGGCATAGAAGAGAATGTGGTTCTGATCGACTCTGTTTCAAAAAGGTACAGTGAATGCGGTGTCCGTATCGGCGCTCTCATAACAAGGAACAGGAACGTAATAGAAGCCGCTCTCAGGATTGCCCAGTCGAGACTTTCACCTCCCGGCCTCGGACAAATTGCGGGCGAAGCCTCTATCGATACGCCGCCCGATTATTTCAGGGAGATAAACAGGGAGTACACTCTCAGGAGAAACTTTATGGTTGATGCTCTTAACAATATGCCCGGAGTGTATTGTCCAAAACCAAGGGGCGCTTTCTATGCTATGGCCAGGCTTCCGGTTGACGATGCCGACAGCTTCGCACGCTGGATACTCGAGATGTTTGAATATAAAAAACAAACTGTGCTGCTGGCCCCCGGATCAGGATTCTATTCAACTCCCGGATTGGGAAAGAATGAAGTCAGGATTGCCTATGTCCTGAATACAAATGATCTTAAAAATGCCATGGAAACACTTGCTGAGGCACTGAAAGCATATCCCGGAAGGGTATGATGGAGGAATTATTATGGCGCTGAATACAATCAACTGCATAGCTATCAACAACGATCCCGCTGATTTGAAGATTTTCAGGGAGTACTGCTCGAAAATTCAGTTCCTGAATCTCACAGGGGTATTTTCAAACCCTTTTGAGGCAGTTCATGAAATCAACAACAGGCAGCCTGATCTGATCTTCATTGATGCCGCGATGCCTCAGATAACAGGACCGGAATTCATTAAGACACTCTACAATCCGCCTCTTGCAATCTTTACTTCTTCGTCCGGGGAATATGCCATGGAGGGATTCGAATGTGATGCTGTCGACTACCTTCTGAAACCTGTTTCATTCGAAAGGTTCTCGAGAGCTGTCAACAAGGCTTTCATGCTGATGAAAATAAAAAATCCGGCCGGACCGGATCATTCTGAATCCGTTGTTACACCCGGGAACTTCCTGCTGGTCAAGGTTGAATACACAACCATACGGATCGGACTCAATGAAATCCTGTTTATTGAAGGGCTGAAAGATTATGTAAAAATCCATGCTGAAGGAAGACTGGTATTAACCAAGACTACCATGAAGAATATTATGGACAAACTGCCTTCCGGTTCATTCTCCAGGGTTCACAAATCATATATCGTATCACTCGACAAGATCGACACGATAGAAAACAGCAGGATTGTAATTGGAAACCAGCGTATCCCGATCGGAGAATCATACCGCCCGGGTTTCTTCGAATTGCTTGACAGAAATATGATCTAGTTGTACTGCCTCTTTCTGAACCAAAGATCACGGAGTGACAGATCGAGGCTGAGAGTAACGAAATTCTCCCTGAAAAGATCTCTTTTCATTGTTCCGTTCTGACCAAATTCGAGTGTCGCGTTTACAACGCTAACCACTCCCTTCAGAGGAAGACCCAGTCCCATTGAAACAGCACGATAATCTATAGGGACACCTTTTATAACCATATAGGATTCACGGAATTCGCCACCGAACCTGAACAGGATCATACGGGAACTCCCTTTTCTAAGACCCTGGGAAGGGAACTCGACTCCTGCGGATATCCGGTTTGAATTCCTGGTATGAAGGTAGGTGCTCGAAAAGTCAACCTCCTCCCAGTTGCTCCATTCATAGTCGACACCCGCCTTGAAGAAGTCCTTTCGTACCGAAAGCCCTGCTCCCACGGTTCTTGGAATACTGTACCTGTACTTCCTGCTCTTCAGAACCTCCTTCTCATACTTGGTTTCGATAGTGGTTGTATTCCTGGAATTCAGTTTCTTTCCGTCGCTGTAAATAAATCCGACATTGTATTTCCAGTCATTGACGTCAACCTGGTAGTTAAGTCCGTAATTGAAAGTAAAATTTGAAAGGTAGGTAATATCTTCAAGTGAAAACTCATAGATCTCCGATGCTTCAATATGGGTAATATCCCCAAAAAGGTATGAGGCATTAACCCCGAGAGAAAGGTTTTTAATGAAGCTGACGGCTCCTCCCAGATAAACCCTGTTGACTCCTCCGTTGCCAATATAGGTTTTTGGGTACTCTATTGAGGTGCCTTCGAGGAAGGCCGTCGAATTTATCCTGTATCCGACAGAGCTGTAAGGAGTGAAACCAAAGCTGGTGGAAAGCCAGGGTGCTATTCTGAAACCCATGGACATGTACCTGAAGTTGGCATTCAGCAACGACTGGTTGTCGTGCGATGTCTGAAACATGGCATATTTTGAAAAGACACCAATCTCAAATATTGTAAGAAGGCTGTCGAGACCATCGTATGATGCCGGATTGCCGTAATTGATAGCGTTCTCTGACAGAAAAGCAATGTTGGTCCCTCCCATCGCTCTTGAAAGTCCTGAGCTGTTTCCCTCAAGGATTCCAAGCCCGAAGATGGAATAAGGAGAGGTGGTGATCTGGGACGTAAGTGTTACGGGCACCAGGATCATCAGCAAAAAAGCAAGCGCGTATGGGGTTACCAGTCTCCTCATCATCCTTTCAATAAGATAAGTAATAAAGTTTCAGCCTGACCGGCGGACGCCTGCCCTCAACTATAAGCCTCTCAAACCTTCCTCCCTGCTCCGTCATTGCCAGGCCAAGTATGAGGCTCTGATCGGGATTGAAATATGAGTCAGCCAGCTCATTCAGCATGAAATCGGTTATGTCGAAGGTGTACCTGTTATTCTCATGGAGGTAGTCGTCGAACTCGAACAAGGCCCTAAGCTGCAGGCCTTTCCCATCCCTGAGAGTACTCATGTTGTTTCGCTTGTCGCCTGCGTAAAGATAAAGACTGTCGGGAAGCTCAAATTTTTCATAGCTGTACTTTTCAGGCTCCACAATAAGTTCAGCCTTAAGTATTTTCCACCTCTCTCCTGCCATAAGGTTCTGGACGGTGGGAAAACTGCATTTCACATACAGCCCCGTCATTCCCTGCATAAATGCCTTGTTTCCTGTAAGCGTCGCCGGAACTTCGTTCTTATTCTCCCTGATCCCGGCAAGAGGGGTCCGGGAAAGATCAAAATCTATCTTGTTGAACTGCCTGCCGGCATCACCCATCTTTACAGTAATCTCTTTTTCTTCAGGCTCCTCCCTGTTAACATGGTAGAACAGCTTAAGCACCAGACGCTCCGGATTGGCATTGAATCCGAGAATTGCATGGTTTACAACTGATCCTGAAGTGAGAACGAAACCCTTTATATAATCCCTGAAAAGCTCCTCACTCGAAACCTTCTCGTCCTTGCTCCTTATCATGTTGAAAAGCTCCTCTCCGAAAGCGTTTACAGCAATGTTTACCGACGTGTCCTGACCGTTAGGTTCCGGAAGAAATACGACTGTCGATAACGGTTCCGGTTCATAATCGAAGGATGAGGTATTGAACAGAGCCGTCTTATTTACCGGAACAATCAGCTCGGTCATGCGATGAACACTCACCGACATGGGATACAGCGTATCCCCGAAATTCTTTGAGGTATAATTCAGAATGAACGCTGCCGAATCATAAACTGCCTTCTCCTCAATCTCACCGAAAAGCTCATAGTCGAGATCAAAGAATGATCTGCTGCTTATCAGGCCAAAGATTGTATCTTCGTAATTTCCAACGTAAGCTATTTTCTTCGACGACGTTATTATCGAATCGACAAGGATGGTCGAAATGTCAACCCTGAAAGTATCAACGACTTCAAGCCTGGTCTCCGGAGCCATGAAATCCTTGCCAATGGTGAATTCATTGGTCTTGGTACATGAACCAATCAGTACGACTCCCAATACAATCAACAATAAGATCTGTCTTCCTTTCTTGCCCTCACCAATACCCTTCATCAATCTTATAAGGTTTATGCAAATGAATACTAAAACAGGATGTAAACAAAGCAAATATATACAAAAACCTTAAATGAGTAGACATAACGGCATTTTTCAAAGATATCTCCCAATGATAATACTGAATGCATTTGAAAATACGGCAAGGTAAGGCTTCAACTAAGTTTTGTCGATAATTATTCATATCTTGTCTACGATTTAAAGGCATATATCTACAAAGCTTTTAATTAAAGGATGCTTCAGATAGTTTTGTGTGAATTATTAAAAATTTAATAAAGGGAAAGATGACATACAAAGATGTTAAGATCTGGATTAAAGTACTGGTGTTGATTCTTGCTGTACCTTTCTTTAGTTCGTGCGATGATGAGGAGGAGGTGCTTGTGGGCAACTGGGTGGAGTTATCTGACTTTGACGGCCTGCCTAGAGCGGATGCTGCAGGTTTCGTGATCGGCAGCAAGGCATATGTCGGAACCGGATATGACGGAGATGATTTTCACACTGATTTCTGGGAATATGATGCTGCAAGGAACTCCTGGACTCAGAAAGCTGACTTTCCCGGAACTGCCCGCAGCCAGGCAGTGGGTTTCAGCACCGATACAAAGGGATTTATTGGAACAGGATGGGATGGAAAATACAGATTGAATGATTTTTACGCCTACGATGCCGCTGCCAACACATGGAGCCGGATAGCTGATCTGGGCGGACCGGCAAGACGTTCAGCGGTAGCAATGTCTATCAACAACAAGGGTTACGTAGGCACAGGCGACAGTGTTGCATATTTCAAGGATTTTTGGGAATATGACCCCTCATCGGATGTCTGGACAAAAAAATCAAGCATAGGAGGCAGCAAGAGAAACAGCGCCGCCACTTTCGTAATAAGCGGGAAAGGATATGTGATAGGAGGATTTGACAACGGCGATTATCTTAACGATATGTGGAGATATGACGCGGCTACCGATGAATGGACTAAAATGAGGTCCATCTCCAATATCTCCAACGAGACCTACGATGACGACTATTCTACCATAAAGGGAACCGGCAAGGTTGGTTTCACTATTAATGGTAAAGGCTACCTTGCAACCGGAGGACAGACAACGGGGGCTGAAGTATGGGAATATGATCCGACAACTGATCTGTGGTCGGAGAAATCAAACTTCGAAGGTACCACCAGGTCGGATGCTGTAGGCTTTGCCATTGGCAACCGCGGATATGTTACTATGGGTAAGAGCTCAGCCTATTACTTCGACGATATCTGGGCATTCGACCCTGATGCCGAGATGAACGAAGATGACTGATAAAAAGAAAAAGGCATTATTAATATTTGCCCTCTTCGCGGTAATAGTTGCTGC